>JANXNO010000462.1 GCA_025354075.1 Burkholderiales bacterium
GTTCACAAGATTCTCACACATGTTCATGGGTGCCTGTAGAAGTTCGAATTTGAGGGATGGCATGCAAGGCGCGTGGCGCGTAGCAACCGCAATGTACGCACCGGTACATGAGGATTCTGTTGCGCGCGCAACGCCTTGGCATCACGCAACACCGCAGTTCGCCCGAAAAACGAATGCATGGAGGCATCCTAATGTTTGATCGCATTCGCGAAGACATTGCCGCGATTCGCACCAAAGATCCGGCAGCAACGTCGGCGCTCAACGTGTGGCTGTCGTATCCCGGCTTTCATGCCATTCGTTTTCATCGCGTCGCCAACGTCCTGTGGCGTGCGGGTTTCAAGACGCTGGGTCGTTGGGTTTCGCATTGTTCGCGCTTTTTCACCGGCATCGAGATTCATCCGGCTGCGTTCATCGGTCGCCGCGTGTTCATCGATCACGGCATGGGTATCGTCATCGGCGAGACCGCCGAGGTGCATGACGACTGCACCATTTATCAGGGCGTAACCCTCGGTGGAACATCGCTGGAGCGTGGCGCCAAGCGGCACCCGACGTTAGCCCGTGGGGTGACCGTCAGCGCGGGCGCTAAAGTGCTTGGCAGTTTTACGGTGGGCGAGGGCGCAACGGTTGGGTCGAATTCAGTGGTGCTGAAAGCGGTGCCGCCAGGCGCAACGGCAGTGGGCATTCCAGCGCGCATCATCACCGCTGAAACCAAAGAAAATCGCGAATCTACTGCCAAAAAAATTGGCTTTTCGGCATACGGGATTTCCGCTGATCTGGACGATCCGCTGGTACAGGCGATACACAAGCTTCTCGATCACAGCGCGGCACAGGACGCGCGGTTGAATGCCATCTGCGCGGCGCTGGCGACGCAGGGTGTGGACTGCGCGTCGCTCGGTGGCACGCCGGTGGATGCGAGGGCGATCGAGAAGTTGGTGGACGCGGATTGAACCGCAGCCGCTGGATGCGACTCGGCGCAAAGGCGCTGCATGACATCGCCGCAATTTCCTTCGGCGGCGGTGTGGCTGCCTGCCTCGTTATCAATCAGACGGCCAACCGCGCGTCCGCCTCGGACTTCGCCGCCGCACGCCAGGTGTTTGCTGCGATAGCGGACTACGTGCTCGTTCCGTCCATGGCCGTGGTGGTCGTGAGCGGCCTGATCGCCATGATGGGCACGCGCGGCTATCAAGACGCAGGTTGGGCCTGGGTCAAAGCGGTGCTGGGCATCAGCGTGTTCGTCGCCACCGTCCGGTTGGTAGGCGCGGGTGGGAAGCAGTCCGAGTTCGCCGCCGACCTCAGCGATCCTGTCACGCTTGACACGTTACTGCGAAGCGAGCGCAACATGCTTTGGGTACTCATTGCGCTCTGTGTGGTGAACGTCGTGCTCGCCGTGTGGCGACCCAAGATGATGATCAAGATTCGCTGAACGGGGCCGGGAGGCGTCGCAATGAAGCTGCGCATGTTGATACGCACCACCCGCTGATGAAAACTGCAACAACTTAATGCTGAAACGTCCGTTTCACATGGGCGTAGCCGCGTTTTATGCCTAAACACGACTTAAAGCATTAATAGATTTTATGCCCATATAGGATGCGGCTTTCAGCGTGGAGCTGATGCCGTTTTGTCGGCACGTTGCGAAGCGACTCGCGATGTCCCTGCTGAGGCCGCTTACCGGCTCGTTCGAAAAATTTACTGCAACCGCTGTATGATCAAACTCACGGCCTGAGCACGGGTTCCGCCGGGCTGTGGTGTGACGCTGACTGAGCTTTGCGAAGCGTAATTGCGGATCTGGATCGCAGAGTTCGCGACTGTATTTCTAAAGATCACATCGCCTACTAGCTGCGATGAGCCGATGCTCCGCCCGACATTGGCCGGCGCACCGGATGCTGCACCCAGCTCACTAAACAGCCCGCCTGCCGGCGCGGGGCCGGAATTTATCCAAAGGCTCAATTGCGCTGGCTCATCCACGCTGATGTGCCAAGTGACACGATACGTGCCAACCGATGGAAGTATGAATTCGGTATTGTTAGATTGGCTCGGGCCGGGGTTGTTAATCACTATCCCGCCGACCGCCGGGGCTGAGGCGCGCGGAAAGTTCACGGCTGAGCCGAATGCAACACTCGGCCCCGGCGCTGAAATCAGAATGGTGGCGGGGTAATCGTTGATTCCGGTGTTGCCCGGTCCGGCGGTCATGCCAAAAAATGAAGCGAACTCAACCACGGGGTTGGTGCTCGCTGTGGTTTGAACCGTGCCGTCGGGAAATTTAAACCCGCCGCTGCCGACGCCCGCAGACTCGATCAACCCGGCCACCGTCAACGGCGAACCCGAACCGTTGGTGCCGATACCCACCGCGCCGGTAAATTTCGGAGACGCAAGCGGGGACTTGAGCGCGACATTGCCGTCGAGCTTGCTGATCGCGGTGAGGACGGTGTCGCTCGCGCTGAGGCCGCCAGCGCCCGAAACAAAGCCGGTGACTGCCTTGCCGGTGACGGTGGTCGCGGCAATGGCGGTCGACCCTTGTGAGCCCGTCACATCGCCCGCGAGACTTCCGGTGAAGCTGCTGGCGCTGCCGGTGACGTTGCCCGTCAGCGGCCCGCTAAAGGTGCCGGTGGTCGTGCCCGCAAGTGTGAGGCCCGAGGCCAGAGCAATGGTGCCGCTGCTGGTGATGGTGCCGCCGGTCAGCCCGGTTCCTGCGGTAATGCTGGTGACGGTTCCACCGGACGATGCGGCAGGTGAAGTGCAGACCCACGCAGTGCCGTTGTATTGCAGCACCTGGCCACTGGTACAACCGCTGCTCGCAAGCTTGGCCGCTGTCACCGTCGCGGCGGCAAGCTGCGATCCTGGCACGATGGCGCTCGCGGCCAACGCCTCCGCGTTCGCCGCGCGCAACGCGTACGGGCTCGCCGCAAGCGGCTGCCGTGGCGTCATCTCGGCGTCCGCACCGACCGTGATGCCGAGGTAATACTGGGCGCTGAAGCTAAGGTTCAGCGGGTTGGTGTTGACATCAACGCTGCCAAGCAGGATGTTGAAGATGCCGTTGCTGACCGTCACTGTGGTGTGTGTTTCAGTGAACAACGCGGTGCCACCACTCGATACGCCATAGAGGCGCACGACGAGCGTTTGCGGCGTGTTTACCGGCGCGCCATTGGTACTCGTCAGGTAGCCCTGATAATTGAGCTTGCGGGGAACCTGCGCTTCTGCGATGCCGCAGAAAAAAACCGCGACGACGGCGAGCACTGACAACACGCGTGATTTCATGATTTCCCCGGTTTATTCTTGCTGTTTATCGGCCCAATCACGTTACAGCGGAATGCGCGGGATAGCGAGCCATTTGATCGAAGCGACGCGTAACGCCATGCTTATCGTGAAACATTTCACGGGGCCGTTGACCCGAGCTGCCTGATGGCGCTCAAGTT
Source organism: Burkholderiales bacterium (assembly GCA_025354075.1). Taxonomy (GTDB): domain Bacteria; phylum Pseudomonadota; class Gammaproteobacteria; order Burkholderiales; family Casimicrobiaceae; genus Casimicrobium. The sequence goes on from JANXNO010000462.1 coordinate 3,414, forward strand.
CCTCGATTGCGCTTCGCTGCATCGAGGCTTCGGGTGACGAGCGGCACGGTGATCGCAACGCGACAGCTCATTCTCATGAGCCCATGTTTTATAGGGGCTACCGTCGAATTTAGTTCACTATCGCTATCAGGCATAAAACGACGTGTATCCCCGATGAAATGGGGTTCCGGCGAAAAGTTGTAGCGAATTTGCAGGGTGAGCACCCGGTTCCTACCGTGCGTGATTACGGCAGGAAATTACCGCCGCATTGCGTGTTGAGATAAGTGCGAATGTCGATCCACGTTCTGCCGTTGGTGGCGATGCCGTTGGTCACGGCCGTACCGGTCAGGCCGAACATGGCGCGCAGCAGCAGCATGCCGTCGGTGGCGGCGTTGGCGTTGCCGCTGCCGTCTAGGTTGAGCGCGGCGAGGTGTACGTACGGCGCGATTTGATCCCACGAAGTGCGCGGCGCGCCCGTGACCGTTGCGCCCGTGGTCACGGCCGTGCCGGTGAGGCCCAGCATGGCGCGCAGCAGCATCAGGCCGTCGGTGGTGGCCGAGATGGTCTGGTTGCCGTCAATGTCAATCACGCAGCCCTGCGTGACGCCCGTCACGCTGTGCCAAAAGCCGGGGCTCAACACAAAGGCGGCACTGGTTTGCCGCCCGGTGAAGGTGGTGTCGCCCACCGAGGATGAAATTTTGAAACTGGGGGAGCCACTGTCGCCCACACCGTTATTGACGACGCTGGAGGGCATCACGAAGTTGCTGCTGGAGGGCGGGGCGGCTGATGCGTGCATGCAGGCGAGCATTGCAACGGCCAACACTTGAATCATCCGGGCAGAGAAAAAGTGTTTCATGGCGCGCCCCTGGTGTCTTTGACTTGTCAGCGAACTATACGACGATTGTGTGGCTTGCAGGGAACCCGTCAGGGTATGGCCAGCGGGTGTCTCCAGGTGTTGATTAGCTTGATTTGGAATAAGAAAACGCCTACAGGGCACGGTTGACACGTGCACTGCACCATAAAATTGAGAGAATTCAGACTCTTGCAAGAAACACTGTTGTGGACATGATCGTTAACCCCGCTATTCCCCAAGCCGTCGCCAACGCCGGTAGCCCTATCGAAGCCGACGCCGTCATCATTGGCGCAGGCCCCGTGGGGTTGTTCCAGGTGTTCGAACTGGGCCTGCTTGAGATCAAGGCACACGTCATCGACTCGCTTACGCAGGCGGGCGGGCAGCCAATTGAGCTGTATCCCGACAAGCCGATTTACGACATTCCGGCGATTCCGGTGTGTACCGGCCAAGAGCTGACGACGAGTTTGCTCAAGCAATGCGAGCCGTTCAAGCCTACCTTTCATTTGGGTCAGGAAGTCAGTCTGGTCGCCAAACGCGAAGACGGGCGCTTCGATGTGGCCACGGCTGCTGGCACGACTTTCATCACCAAGACGATCTTCATCGCGGGTGGCGTTGGCGCATTTCAGCCACGCAAACCGAAGGTTGAGGGCATCACGCAGTTCGAAGAAAACGGCCAGCTCGCGTACCGCGTGCGCGACCCGCAAAAGTATGCGGGCAAAAACGTGGTGATTCTGGGCGGTGGCGATTCTGCGCTCGACTGGGCGCTGGCACTGCAACCGATTGCCGAATCAGTCACGCTGATTCACCGTCGCGATGAATTCCGCGCCGCGCCTGCAAGTGTGGCCAAAATGAAGGTGATGGCTGAAGCGCACGAACTGATGCACATCACGGGACAGATCACCGGTTTTGAGGCGGAAGACGGCGTGCTGAAAGAGGTCAAAGTGACGAGTCTGGACGCCGTGACGCGCCGCTTGCCGCTCGACAATTTGCTGGCGTTCTTTGGCTTGTCGCCGCGCCTCGGGCCGATTGCCGAGTGGGGTCTTGAGATCGAGCGCCGTCAGGTCAAGGTCGATACGGAGAAGTTCGAGACCAGCATTCCGGGCATCTTCGCGGTCGGCGACATCAACACCTATCCCGGCAAAAAGAAACTGATTCTTTCCGGCTTTCACGAAGCCGCGCTTGCCGCCTTCGGTGCCGCGAAATACATCTTCCCAGACAAAAAAGTCACCCTGCAATACACGACGACCAGCACCAAGCTGCACACCGTGCTCGGCGTTGAATCGCCGGTGTTTGACTAAGCGTTGATTGGTAGGCTGGGTCAAGACCCAGCACTCGCAGCGCCATCGTGTTAGCTGGGTTTTCAATCCAGCCTACGTAACTACGCAAAGCTGGTGGAAGATACTGCGATGCGCATCGCCCTCGAATCCGTCGATCAACCCGACGTCATCGCGCTCATCGACGCGCTGGACGCCTATCAAGGCGCGCTCTACCCCGCAGAGAGCAACTACCACTTGAGCGTCGACGCGCTGAAAGCACCGAATGTGCTTTTCGCTGTAGCACGCGACACCGACGCAGAGCGCGCCGTGATCGGCTGCGGTGCGATTGTGCTCTTTGATGGCTACGGCGAATTGAAGCGCATGTTCGTGCCGCCCGCACAACGCGGACGCGGCATCGCCAAGGCCATCATGGCGCATTTGGAGGCACACGCCGTGCAGCGTAATTGCCGGCTGCTGCGACTAGAAACCGGCATCCATCAACCCGAAGCACACGGCCTCTATGCCGGCGCAGGGTACGAGCGACGCGGGCCGTACGGCGATTATCCCGATGATCCGCTGAGCGTGTTTATGGAGAAACGCGTCTCTTAGTTGGCCACATGGCGCGCGCGGTCAATGCCGTCGAATACTGCGGTGTTGTAGTTGTTACTTACCCGGCACTCGCAGCGGATTTGTCAATTGCTCAATGACCGCTGCCATCACGCCGTTTGCGCGCAAAAAATCGTCGAATTTCTTCCGGTCGTTGTATTTTCCGAATATGGAGCACGCTTCGCACAGCGCCGGAAACCGCAGGTAGTCGGCGACGGGGTTGTAGTCAATGTTCGGCAATTTGTCGCTAAGTGCCTTGGTAAAAATCGGGTTATCAGCGCAAAATTGTTTGATCAGCGGAAGCGCCGACGCCGAATTGATAAAGAGTCGAAATCTTCCCGCGTCGGCTGCCGACATCGCGCCGTAGCCGCGGTGACCATCGCGCAATCCTGATTTGATTTTGTTGCTGCGGTCTGACAAATAAATGTTGGTGCACAGTACGGCGATGAACTCTTCGTTGTCGTCGTACTGGCGCATGCCCCAACCCAGCAGCGGGCTCTGACTCCACATGCCGGTTGCGTTTCGGAACACGTGTACCAGTTCGTGGAACAAAATCTCGTCAAATATGCGACCGCTTGTGTTGGCCCCATCGGACGTCGCGCAGACCCCGGAATGGCCAAAGTATCCTGGGGTGTAGGTCACAAAACCACGGTTGCCAGCGCCCACCGGCTTGGCTTCACCGCCACCCGTTGCATTGCATTCAGCAAGCGGATGCGGCCGGATTTCAATTGGAAAATTGGGGCGACGGATGCAATTGAGCAGAATCGCACCGCTAATCGTGCGATGAATCCAGCGCAAATGCTCGTGAACTTGCTCCTGATACCGTCGAGCCGGCGCACCGGTCAAGCCGACAGGGTTTATCGTGATGTAGTAAGTGTTCAGATCCACAGTGGCCTCCATTTGGCTGGCGCGGAATGGCTGGCAGCGCAGCGACAGGTCCGGCGTCGTTTAAGATCAGTGCAGGACAACGTCCTGAACTGGTAAACGTATTTGGTTCGGAAAACATGTCATCGCGTCAAATTTTTTTATCGCGGTTTTTGCCAGGCAGTTGGTCGCGTACGATCAAATCGTGACGTACCAATTGAGCGCAATCGACTCACCGAAACGGTGCGAAATCGTGTCGAGAACGATGCCCCGGCACTACGATTGTCGGGGCGGAGTGTTAAAACTCTCGGCTGTCGCAATTGCAGCTCGTTCGCCATTGCATCGTAAAAAAAATCAGGGAGGCTTCATGAATATTTTCCGCACGCTGGCAATGACCAGCGCCATCAGTCTTTGCGCCTTGGGTGCCACATCCATCTACGCGCAAGCGCCGACGTCGGTCGTCGCACCCGCACCGTTGCTCACCGAGAAAAAAGTGTTCTCGCTGCCAAGCTACACCACGTTTGGTGGCAAGACAATCAAGAACGTCAAGGTGGGTTACGAGACCTACGGGACGTTGAACGCGAAGGGCGACAACGCCATCTTCATCGCGCACTTTTACTCTGGCAATTCGCATGCTGCGGGGAAGTACAAGCCGGGTGACGCAGCGGCGGGCTACTGGGACTCGATCATCGGTGCGGGCAAGCCGATTGATACCGACAAGTTTTTCGTGATCAGTGCCGACACCTTGTCGAACTTGAACACCAAGGACCCGATGGTCACCACGACCGGCCCGTCGTCGATAAACGCGGACACTGGCAAGCCTTACGGCATGAGCTTTCCGGTGATCGCGATGCGCGATTCGGTGGTCGTACACAAGGCGCTGGTTGATTCGCTCGGCGTGAAAAAACTCTATGCGGTTGCGGGGGCTTCGGGCGGCAGCGTGCAGGCGGTGGAGTGGACCGTGTTGTATCCCGATTTTGTAGATCGCGCGATTCCGGTGATCTCGCCGGGCCTGTCGATTTCGCCGTGGGCCGTAGCGCTGCTCGACATCTGGGTCGCGCCGATCAAGGCCGATCCGAAGTGGAACAACGGCGACTATTACGCGACGGGCGAACCGCTCGAAGGCATCGCGCTAGCGTTGAAGCTCGTGACCATCACCACGCGCCACTGGAATTGGATTGAGAAGACCTTCGGCTACAAACCCGCCGACGCCACCAAGCCGCCAGCGGACGCCATCAACAACCGCTTTGCCAGCGAAGACGCACTGACCAAAGCCGGCATCGCGCGCGCCGTCACGACCGACGCCAACAACAAGATTTACATGGCCAAGGCCAACCAGCTCTTCAACGTCGAAGACGACGCCGCCAAGATCAAGGCGAAATTCCTTTTCATCCCCGCACAAAGCGACCTCGTCTTCCCACCTGAAATGTCACAAAAAGCCGCAGCCAAGTTGCGTGGGCTTGGCAAGTCCGCGGATGTATTCGTGATCGAAGGCGACGGCGGGCATCTGGATGGCGTGCTCGCGGTGAACAAAGCGGCTGATGTGATTCGGGCGTTTTTGGCGAAGTAGTACCGAATGGACGCTATAGAAAAATGGGCGACCATGAGCGAAGAGATAGCCTTCACCGAAGAGGAGCTGGTGAAGCAGAAGGAAGTTGTGTTGAGCTTCGCTCCGAAAGCGCTGGCCGATCTCGAAGCGGCTCGCTCCGAGGAAGATCAGTTTTATGCGCTGCCTGGCGCCGCGTTTGCGGCCTACCACCTGGAACGTTGGGATGATGCCAAGACCTACGCTGAACGTGCCCTGTTGTTGGCTGACAGCTTTACAGGTAACTGGAACTTTGCTAACGCGGTGTACACCGCACACACGATAGCCGGTCTGCTTGCTCTCAGGCACGGCGACCGCGCCACTGCGGTTGATGCTCTGCACGCATCGGGGACAACCCCAGGTTCCCCGCAGCTCAATTCATTCGGGCCCACCATGCAACTTGCTATCGCGTTGCTAGAAGTCGGCGAACTAGACGCTGTCATGAGCTATTTGACGCAGTGCGGTACTTTTTGGAAACTGGGAAGCACTTCGCTGGCGATATGGCAACGGAAGATTGCCGCGGGAGAAATGCCCAACTTTTTCAGTCATCGCTACGGATAGCGAGTAGCCGCGATGAAACGAAGTGGAATCGCGGAACCGTTGCGTCATCGGCACTCGATTCCGCTGTAGCTGTGTCGAGGCTACATCCCCTCGGTTTTCGTCCAATCAACAATGCGCAAGCCCGCGACGCGACGAAACGCTTTCGTGTTGTTGGTCACCAGGGTGACGTCGAGTGCCAGTGCGTGAGCGGCGATCAGCGTGTCGAGTGGCCCGATGGTTTTGCCTTTGGCTTCGAGCGCTGCGCGAATGCGACCGTAGATTTGCGTCGCGGCTTCGTCGAACGGGGCGATTTCGAGTGGCGATAGAAACTGCGTCAGCGCTTTGGCATTTTTCGCGGATGCTGATTTTTCGACGCCGAACCACAGCTCGCTTGCAGCGATGCTGGAAATGCTGATGCCTTCCGCTGCGTGCGCTCTCAAACCTTCCAATACGCTGGGTGTTTGCTGGCGAATTGCAAACACACAAATATTGGTGTCGAGCATGTAGCGCATCGCGCGCTACCAGTCTGCGCGCGTGTCTGCTTGCGTAGGTTGCGTGCGCTCCGGAAATGCGTCAAACATTTCAAGTGAGGCAATCAAATCCTCAATGCCCGGACGCTTGAGCGGGCGCAGAATTACCGCATCGCCGCGTTTGCTGATGCTCACCTCAGTTGCGCCGTCAAAGCGAAACGCCTTGGGCAAGCGCACCGCCTGACTGGCCCCGTTCGTGAAGAGTTTTGCGGTGTTCATATGAACACTCCTTGACAACAAATTTGTATATCGAAGAGTATATATTTTTTGAAAGGAAATCTCGTCTGCGTAGGTCGGAACGCTTGCGGTTCCGACGGATGTGGTCGAGCGCGCACCGAATGTCTGAAATGCCTTCGGCGGCGGCACGAGGCGGCACCGCTAGCGTGCCGCCCTACATCGAAACGATGTGCGACTAAACGCTAGTCATTGCCACCGTCTTGGTATTCAAATAAGCCTCCAGCGCTTCCGGGCCGCCCTCGCTGCCGTAGCCTGAGTCCTTGACGCCGCCGAACGGCAACTCGGCCCACGGCGCGGCGGGCTGGTTGATCCAGAGCATGCCGGTCTGCACCTGGGCGCTGAGCTGGTGCGCGTTTTTGATGCTGCTGGTAAAGGCGTATGCCGACAGGCCGAATGGCAGGCGGTTTGCCTCAGCAATCGCCTCGTCGAGGCTTTTCACGGTGCGCACGGCGGCCATCGGGCCGAACGGTTCGTTGTTAAACACCGAGCTGTCGAGCGGCGGGTCGAGCAGCACCGTAGGCTGAAAGAAGTTGCCGGTGGTGCCAATGCGTTCTCCGCCGGTGGCGACGGTGGCCCCGCGTTTCACTGCGTCTTCGGTGATTTCCTGCATGGCGGTCACGCGGCGCG
>JANXNO010000485.1 GCA_025354075.1 Burkholderiales bacterium
CTGCGCTACCGCCCAGCGTCCACAGCGCAACGCGCAACGCGGTGTCGATGGCTTTGCGCGTGGCATCGTTGACCACCGTATTCCACTGCTTGGGCAGCAAGGCGAAGCCTTTTTCAATCGGCGAGCCAACAAAGCCGCTGATCTTCGCCGCGAGGCCAGGATTTTCGAGCAGCTGTTTTGCCGCCTTCAAATCTTCAAGATCAGCCTCCGGGATCGCGAGCGTCGATTGTTTCTTGACCACTTTTTGCTTTGCCTTTCACATGCAATGCAAAGTATGGCGCAAGTGGCTCGCCGCCCTCGCTTTGATTTGCGATGCGCTTCGCCTAAAACATTTCGGCACCTACGTTGATTGGCAACGCCAACTATGACATCGGCCACGTCTTCAGCACCGGTGGTGGCGGTATCGCTAGCTTGCGTGTGCCTTGCTCCGCCGGTAACAAGGCGTGCGACAACCACAGCCGCGCCGAACAGCGACGGCAGCGGCGGCGCACGACCGATTTTTCGCCCCTATTCGCCCCTATTCGCCCACGACGAGCGGCACCCGCAGCTTCCCGTCGATGCAATACGTCCTGAACCACGGCAACGTGCCGTCGACGACCACCGGCCGCTTTTTGACCGACGAGCGGTTACCCGCGATTGCGCGCACCATAAGCTTTCAGGGTGTGCTGCGCGGCACTTGAGTTTTCGCAAAGGTATAGCTTTTCGCCAACATCGTCGTTCAACATAGGGTACGCCGCATTTTTAGCTAAAGTCGATAGGCACCTTTTTTGCGCTTTAGGCCCATACGCAATGGAGCTTCGTGCCAAAAGCTGTGCTTCTGTACGCGATGTTCGCCCTGCCGTGGTGGCCGTATCAGCACATCGGGCCTTGCCGCGCAACACCGATAATGTGATCTTCTGACTCGCCCGCTTCGCCCCCATGCCCGCAGAAATCATTGCCCTCCAACACGCCGCCGCCCTCTGGGCGTTTGCGCTCTCGGTCGTGTTTGGCGCGGTCACCCAGCGCAGCAACTATTGCACGATGGGTGCCATTTCTGACATTGCCAACTTTGGCGACTGGACGCGGGCGCGGATGGCCTTTGCCTCGGTCGGGGTGGCAGTCATTGGCGTGGCGCTGCTCAAGGTGACAGGCACGGTGGACATTGCAAAATCGTTTTACGTGGCCCCGAAACTGGTCTGGCTGTCGCACCTTGTCGGCGGGCTGTGTTTTGGCTTTGGCATGACGCTGGCGGGCGGTTGCGGCAGCAAAACGCTGCTACGCGTGGGCTCGGGCAGCCTGCGTGCCTTCGTGACCATTTTGATGATGGCCGTGTTCGCGTGGTTCACCTTGCGTGGCGTGCTCGGCGTGTTTCGCGTCGCCACCTTTGACGCGGTTGCCGTGACCCTGCCAACGATGCAGGATATTCCCACACTGGTCGGTTTAACTGGCAGCGCTGCTGCGATGCTAGCGGCCGTGATTGGCGCGGCGTTGGTGGTGTTTGCGTTTTTTGGCAAACAATTTCGCGCTGACAAGTGGAACTGGATCGCGGGCATCGTGGTGGGTCTCACCGTGATTGCAGGCTGGTATGCGTCCGGGCATGTGGGCTTTATCGCCGAACACCCCGAATCACTGGAGGCGGCGTGGGTGTCGACCAATTCGGGTCGCCCGGAGTCGCTCACCTTCACGGCACCACCGGCGTATCTGCTGGAGCTGCTCGGCTTCTGGAGCGACAAGAGCAAATTTGTGACGTTCGGCATTGCCAGCGTGCTGGGCGTCATCGTCGGTTCGTGGGGCATGTCGCTGGTCACCAAAACGTTTCACTGGGAAGGCTTTGCGTCCACCGAAGATCTGGCCAACCACCTCGTGGGCGCTGCGCTGATGGGATTTGGCGGCGTGCTGGCGATGGGTTGCACGGTGGGTCAGGGCCTCTCGGGCATGAGCACGCTCGCGCTCGGCTCGGTCATCACGGTGCTCGCCATTGTGATCGGCTGCCGTGCGTCGCTGGCGTATCAGGTGTGGCGCATGGATCGCATGACGTAGGACACCTCGCTGCGGCCCGGTCAGCGCACATCGCTTTCGCATGATTTATTACGTTTAAGCAGAGTGTTGGTGCGGCTTTGTTGCTACAGTGATGATTCGCTTTGCTGTCTTTGCTTTGTAAGGAGCTTTGTCACTCATGAAATTCCCTCGTCTGTATGCAAGCCTGCTGGTGATGGCGTCCGCGCTCACGTTGACCACCGTCGCCGCCGCGCAGGAGGCCTTCACGTCAAAAGCAGTCAATGTGCGCGCCGGCCCGGATCGCGGCTATCCGCTGGTGGTCTGGCTACCTGCAGGCTCTGCCGTTTATGTCAACGGCTGCCTGAACGATTTCCGCTGGTGCGACGTCACAGCCGGCCCAGATCGCGGCTGGGTGTATTCGAAAAATCTTCAGTACACCTACCAGGGTCAGCCGATGTCTATCTATGGCAACGGCCCCACCCTCGCGCTGCCCATCATCAGCTTCATACTGGGTAGCTATTGGGACAACAATTACCGTGATCGCTCATGGTACGGTGGCCAGCGGAACTGGAATAACTGGCGTCCGGGCAACGAACCGCCACCGAACTACTATCCGCAACCGCGGCCGCCACGGCCACCGATTGTTCGCCCGGATCGTCCGCGTCCGCCCGTGGTGCAACCGCCTCGTCCGCCACGACCACCCGGCGGCGATCAACAAGGTCGAGCGCCCGAAGGGCTGCCGGGCTTTGTGACGCCAGGGCCGAACTCGCCCGCGGCGCAACGGTAAGTTTGCCCGCTACAGGCTGATCCTTGCCATCCCCGATGCCCCTGTTTGCGCGGCATCGGGCATATGTTGGTTGTCGCATGACGCGTTGCTGCCCTGCTTCGCGTCCATGTACTTGGAGTATTCTTTTCTTTCCAAGGAGGTAGAACCATGACCATGACCATGACCATGACCCTGTCCCGAATGGCGCGACTATGCGCTGCGGCGTTTGCCGTCGTTTCAGTCGCAACGCTGGCAAGCGTTGCCAGCGCACAGCAGGCGTACACGTCGCATCGCACCAGCCTGCGCGCCGGGCCCGACGGTGGTTATCCACAGGTGGGCTGGATTGGCGGCGGCGCCGTTGTTTATGTGAACGGATGCGTCAACGGCTATCGCTGGTGTGACGTGAGCTCAGGCCCGTATCGCGGCTGGGTGAATGCGCGCCATTTGCAGTACCTGTATCAAAACCGTCGCGTCGGCATTTATGGCAACGGCGCGATGTATGGCTTTCCGCTGGTGGGCTTCGCACTGGGCTCGTATTGGGATAACCACTACCGCAATCAGGCGTGGTACGGCAACCGCACGCACTGGAACAACTGGCGTCCCGGCCATCCGGCACCGCGCTATGAAATGCATGGCCAGCAAAATTTTGCGGCGCATAACGGGCGCGTACAACCGTATGTCAACTACGCACCGGTGCAGCAATTTCACCAGGCGCAACCGCACGTGCAGCATCAGCGGCAAGTGCAGGCGCCGCCACAGCAAATGCACCGCGAACATGCACGTCCGCAACCGCACCAGCAACATTCTGGCAACCATCATCGGGATGCACCGCAACGCTAGTTCGGCAAACCGCGCTACCGTTTGCGTCAGCGGCCGTTGGCGCGCCTGACTTGGCAATTTTCTTGCGAGGCGTGCATGCAAAATAGCGGCATGGACAATCTCTCTCCCGCAGCGGCACCCGCCTTCGACATTTCATCGAAAACCAGCAACCCGAACGCCGGGTTGCGCGGCAACTATTCGCGGATGGCAGCGGACTACACCGTCGCGCAGCGCATGAGCGATTACACCGATCAGGAACAGGCGCGCTGGTTGCGGCTGGTGGAGCGGCAACTGGCGCTGATTCCGGGTCGTGCCTGCCATGAATTTCTCGACGCCATCAACGGCTTGACCGCGCTCGACATGCGGCACGGTATCCCGGAATTTGCGGCGGTGAATGTGGCGCTGCAGGCCGCGACAAACTGGCAGCTGGTCGCGGTGCCGGGCCTGTTGCCGGATGACGTTTTTTTCACCCATCTGGCCAATCGCCGCTTTCCGGTCACAGTGTGGCTGCGTGAAGAAAGCGAGTTTGACTACATCGTCGAGCCGGACATTTTTCATGACTTTTTTGGTCATGTGCCGATGCTGTTCACGCCGATTTACGCCGACCATTTGCAGGCCTATGGCGAAGGTGCATTGAAGGCGAAACGACTCGGTGGACTGGACTGGCTGGCGCGACTGTACTGGTACACGATTGAATTCGGCCTGATTCGTGAAAACGGCAAGATTCTCGCCTACGGTGCGGGCGTTTTGTCGTCGCCCAAAGAGCTGGTCTACGCGCTTGAAAGCACCGCACCGCAACGCTTGCCGTTCGATGTAATGACCTCGATGCGCAGCACATTTTTGATCGACGACGTGCAGACGACGTACTTTGTGCTCGATTCGTTTCAGCAACTGCGCGACGACACGGCACCCGATTTTGCGCCGCTGTATGAGACGTTGCGCAACGAAGGCGTTTGACCTCTAGGTGTTCGTCTTCGGCGACTCACCTTTTTACCGAAAGCCCTATTTGATAAGGGCCTAAGCAGCTTTTTTACCAGAACCCGACTTCTTCACTTTTACGACGTTAGCCCCCGTTAAATCGTCGTTAGCGGCCAAAGTTGGTGTCAATGCATTGAGTGCAGCAAGCCACGGATCGCGGGCGACGCCACCGAATGCTTTGGTCAAAAAATCTATGAACACACGGGTTCGCGCCGGGATGTGCAGCCGCGTCGGCATCGCGGCGTAAATCGACAACGTCAGCACCCGCCATTCCGGCATCACTCGCTCGAGACGACCCGCCAGCAGCCCTTCTTCGGCCACAAACGACGGCACCGCCGCGATGCCCATACCGGCCAGCGCGGCGTGATACAGCGTGTCGAGATGCATCGTGGACAGCGCCATCGGCGGCTGATCGAGCGTCACGGTTTTCGGCGTTTTGCTGGCCTTGAGTGACTTCGCGCCATCCACACAATCACTCATCGGACAATATTCAAACGTGGTTTGACGATTACCGTCGGGCGAGTACGGCAGCAGCCACTCATGCTCACTTAATTGATCGAGCCGCGTGGGGCGTCCGCGCGTGTTGAGGTAGGCGGGCGTGGCGCAGGCGATCATCTCGGAATGGGCCAGCAGCCGTGCGATGAAATTGCCGGTTTCCAGGGGACGCTTCAGCGTGAGGATGGAAATATCGTGGCCATCATCCACCGTCTCAACGCTGTTTTGAATCGTCAACTCGATGGTGAGCCTGGGGTACTGCGCGCGCAGCGCGGGCAGGTGCTTGGTGAGCTGATGCACGGTGATGGCGGGTGAGGCGAGCACGCGCACCACGCCGCGCGGCTCGGCCGTCTCCAGGTTCGCGATGGTCTCGGCGTCTTCCACGTCGATCAGGATGCGCTGCACGCGCTCCAGATAGCGCTCGCCCGCCTGCGTCAGCGCGAGGCTGCGCGTGGTGCGGTTCAAGAGGCGCACACCGAGGTGCTGCTCAAGCTCCGCGATCAATCGCGTCACCACCGCTGGCGCAAGGTCGAGCTTGTCGGCCGCCTTGGTGAAGCTGCCTTCGTCCACTACTTTGCTGTAAACGCGCATCGCGCGGAGCTGATCCATAGATTTGCTTTCGTGAAACGGGATGCAAACGCTACCCCGCCGCTTAAAGATTCTTCAATGCCCACATTGTTGACGAATTATAAATAAACAATTGATTTTTGTCTTATTTATTCGCATTGTGACAATGCCTAACATTCATTCCATCGACACAACAACAGCAGCCTGTTTACACCGCTCTTCACAGAAGTCCCCAGTAAAGAACAGTGTAGACAGGCCCCGGTTGCTGCGTCGACGACTCGTAAGGAATTGGCCGTGTTGGCCGACTCAACGATGTAGTTAACCTTAAATCCAGGAAAAAATCATGAACGTTAAATCCCTCCTCCTCGCCGCTGTTGTTGCTTCTGTTGGCTCGACCGCTTTCGCCAATAACTACTTTGACGACGGCTTCCAGACTCAAGTTGCACAGGCTCCTAACCGCACCACAGCACGCGTCGCCACCGATGCTGGCTACATGGCTCGTAGCGACATCCCAACGTCAGTCAAGGCTGAGCCATCAACCCGCAGCCGCGCTGAAGTGCGCGCTGAGACGGTTCAATCGTCGCGCAGCGGCGAAGCCCGCGCACAGCGTGACCTGTACGTAGGCGGCGCTCAGTAATTCGTTACTGGCCCGAAATGAAAAACGCGCCCTCGGGCGCGTTTTTTTATGGGCTGATTGCAGGCCACGAAGCAGCTCGATCAACGCACCGGAAGCGCGGCCGTACCCGGCGTCGAGCGAATGCGTTTCAACTGCATGGTGAGCCAGACCTTGCTGTCAACGGCGGCGGCGCTGCCGCACCGGACCTGATAAGTCTGTCCGCTGAGGCTGCTTTTGCTGGCGGCGAGTTCTATGAACTGCTCGGTGCTCCGCACTGCATCTTTGCCTTCGAGATAGTCGAGTTTGCGCAGCAAATGGGTTTTCGCCTCAGCCGCGTTGTGCCACGTATCGTTGCGGTTGAACTCGCAGGCGGACGATTGCAACATCGCCATCAAGGCGTCGATCTCGGATCGCTGCGACGCGGGCAGCGGCGCTGCGCTCAACACCGGTGCCGCGAGCAAAGCAGACAGGGCGAGTGGAGCAAACCGGGCCACGGGATTCGAGCGCATGGAGCGTCCAGACTATGCGGTACTTGACGTAGGCCGTAGTGACCCAGAAAAGTTCAACGTTCAGCGCCGAAAACGCCCGGGAAATTCACTATGGCTTTTTCGCTAAACCGCCTTTCTACGTGGGCTTAACGTCTGTTTTATGCATAAGTCGATAATTGATAAAATATTGGCTTTAGGTTCGAATAGCTGAGCTTTTCAGCAATAAGTTGTTAGTCAAATTTGCTGCCGCGTAGACTCTCTTCATGCCAGCCGACGCTCCGCCCATCACCTCGCCGCTCGCCGTTCTAGGCGGCACCTTCGACCCGGTGCATTGGGGCCATCTGCGAATCGCGTCAGAAACGGCGACGACACTGAAACTGCCCGAGGTTCGCCTGATGCCGTCGAAAACGCCCGTACATCGCGCAACGCCGGGTGCCAGCAGCGAGCAGCGTCTGGCGATGTTGCGGATTGCGGTGGCGCAGGTGCCGGGTCTCGCCGTGGATGACCGCGAGCTCAATCGCGACACGCCGAGCTACACCGCGCTGACACTCGAATCGTTACGCCAGGAGTTTCCGTCGCGCCCGCTGATCTGGCTGATTGGCATCGATGCGTTCATGCACATCAACCTCTGGTACGAATGGCCCCGGCTGTTCGAGCTGGCGCATTTTGTGGTGCTCAACCGGCCTGGGTTTGCCGTGTCGCAAGCGTTGTCGCCCACGGCTAGCGAGGTCTGGCAGGGCCGCCTGACCCGGTCAGCCAGCCCGCTGACCGACACCACCCACGGCAGCATTTTTTTGCACACCGTCACGCCTCAGTCCATCTCTGCCACCGCTATACGCAACACTATTGCTGCCGGCGCAACGGACGCCGCCCTACTAACATTGCTCCCGATGCCTGTGCTGGCCTATATTCGGGCGCATCAACTCTACCGTCCTGCGCAGGCAGCCAGCGGTTGAATCAGGAACCAGGAAATAAATTGCGCCCCAACAAAATAGAAACAGCCGCCATCGCCGCCCTTGAAGACATCAAGGCGAGCAACATCACGCTACTCGATACCCGTCCGCTGACGGCGATGTACGACGCCATCATCGTGGCCACCGCCGAGAGCGCGCGGCAAACCAAGGCGCTGGCCCGCCACGTTCGCGACAAAGTACGCGAAGCCGGTGGGCAAGTGATGTCGATTGAAGGCGAGGACACCGGCGAATGGGTGCTGGTTGATTGCACCGAACTGATCGTGCACATCATGCTGCCGACTACACGCGCGCTCTACAACCTTGAAGAGCTGTGGACGGCACCGATGCCGATGCGACGGCCCAAACCAGCAGCGCCGGTGGCAGTCACAGCCGCTCCGGCCGCCGCAGGCAGAGCGTCGCGCGGCAAAGCAGCGCCGATCACCAAAACGGCTGAGCGCAAGGCGGCCAAGGCCACCAAGGCAGCAGTTGCAGCCGCTGTTGTCGAAGCACCGGTGGTCAAGACCCCGACGGTGAAGAAGCCCGCCACCAAAGCTGCGGCTAAGGCCGTCGTCAAAGCGGAACCAATGGTTGAAAAGGCGGTTGCAAAAGCTGTGGCAAAAGTCGCGACCAAAGCGGCACCCGCAGCAAAAGCACCGGCCACCAAAACGGTAGCCGCGAAAAAGCCCGCAGTGAAGGTACCTGCCGTCAAAGCCGTCGCCGCCAAAAAGCCCGCAGCAAAACCTGCGGCCAAAGCGCCCGCGGTCAAGAAGCCAGCCGTTAAAGCACCGGCGGCGAAAGCGCCAGCAGTCAAGTCCCCGGCCGTCAAAGCACCGGCTGCCAAAATGAAGCCGATCAAACGGCCAGCAGCCAAAGCAAAAGCGCGGTAGCGCACAACGTCGGTGAGGCTCAGACTCATTGCGCTGGGCGGCAACCAGCCTTCGTGGGTTGCCGACGGCGTGCAGGAATACGCCAAGCGCTTTGCCGCCGACTGGCCGTTCGATCTGGTCGAAATCAAGCCCGAAAAACGCGCTGCCAACCGCGGCACAGAAACCGTACTTGCAGCCGAGGCGGATCGTATCAGGGCGCAAATTCCGCGACAGGCGTTGACCATTGCACTCGACGAGCGCGGCGAACAACTCACCACACGCGAGCTGTCCGCGCACCTGACGTCCTGGGCACGCGAGGCACCGTCCGCAGCGTTTGTGATTGGCAGCGCCGACGGACTGGATGCATCACTCAAGGCCAGCGCGCACTTTCGGCTTGGTTTGTCGCGGCTGACATTACCGCACGGTCTGGCCCGGATATTTCTGGTGGAACAGCTCTATCGTGCGGTAAGCTTGCTGTCTGCTCATCCGTACCATCGTGATTGACGCAAGGGCACTTCTAGAAATTCATTTTTCGGGATGAAATGCAAGGCGCGCGGCGCGCAGCAACCGGAACGTACGCTCTGGTACGTGAGGATTGCGAGCACCGTGCAACGCCGCAGTTCGCCCAAACAATGAATTTATAGGTGTGCCCGCAAAATCTAGCCGCTTTATTCATCACTGACCACATGAACGAAATTTATCTGGCCTCGCGAAGCCCTCGTCGCCTCGAACTGCTGCAGCAAATGGGCATCGCGTGCAAGACCGTGTTGCTGCGCGAAGAGACCAATCGCCTGCGCGACGTTGATGAGCGGCCCCTGGCAGGCGAGAACCCGTACATCTACGTTGAGCGCATGGCCAAGATGAAGGCCGAGATTGGTGTGCTGCGCGCCCGTCAACGCGCGCTGCCGGTCATGCCGATGCTGGGCGCCGACACCATCGTCGTGTTCAACGGCACCATCTTCGGCAAGCCCGCTGATCCGGCCGACGCCCGGCGCATGTTGAAATTGCTCTCGGGCACGCAGCATGAGGTGTTGACAGGCGTCGCGGTCACCGATGGCACGCGTTTGTTGCACGACACCTCGATTTCGCGGGTGCGTTTTCGTGATCTCACCGAATCAGAAATCACCAACTACATCGCCAGCGGCGAGCCGATGGGCAAAGCCGGGGCTTACGCCATTCAGGGTATGGCCGCCGTGTTTGTCGAGCGCCTCGAAGGCAGCTACTCCGGGGTGATGGGCTTGCCCATTTTTGAGACTTCGATGCTACTCTCGCAGTTCGGGATCAAGCCGCTGTAACCGTTCGCGGTGCTGATACCAGCGGCAGTCGCCGCTCGCGGGTGATCCGGGTCGCTCGCGCTGAAAGTCGCCTGCGAAGTTTCTGATGATTTCCCCGCCACGCAGTGACCCCAGTCAGGGTTTGCGCAGCGGTGAACACAATAGAAATTTAAGGCAAGGCCGTTTCCATGGCTGAAGAGATTCTGATCAACGTCACACCGCGAGAGACGCGTGTGGCGGTACTTGATCATGGTGTGATTGAAGAATTGCACATCGAGCGCGCAACCCATCGCGGCCTCGTCGGCAACATCTATCTCGGTCGCGTGGCGCGGGTGTTGCCCGGCATGCAAAGCGCGTTTATCGAGATCGGGCTTGAGCGTGCGGCGTTTCTACACGTTGCCGACATCTGGGAATTTCGTCAGGCGCAGCACTCGCCGGAAATTACCCCCAAGCCCATCGAAAAAATTCTGCACGAAGGGCAATCGCTCATCGTGCAAGTCATCAAAGACCCGATTGGAACCAAGGGCGCGCGGCTGTCGACGCAGATTTCGCTCGCCGGTCGATTGCTCGTGCATTTGCCGCAGGATTCGCACATCGGCATCTCGCAACGCATCGAAGACGAAGCCGAACGCACGCTGCTCAAAGACACGTTGACGCGACTGCTGCCGCCGAACGTGCCGCATGGCGGCTTCATCGTCCGCACTGTGGCTGAAAAGTCCACCGAGCGTGATCTGGCACGCGATGTGGAGTATTTGACGATGCTTTGGGCCGACGTGCAGGCACGTTCCAAATCCACCAAATCAGGCACGCTGATTCATCAGGATTTAACACTCGCCGAGCGTGTGCTGCGCGACTTTGCCAGCGAGGACACGCAGCGCATCTTCGTCGATGCCGCGCCTGCCTGCGCGGCGATGACGACGTTCGCCGAACGCTACGCCCCTGCGCTCAAGGATCGCGTGCGTCTGCATCAAGCCGCGCGCCCTCTGTTCGACATGTACGGTGTGGAGCAGGAGATCGAGCGTGCGCTGCATCGACGCGTGGACTTGAAAAGCGGCGGCTACGTCATCGTCGATCAAACTGAAGCGCTGACCACCATCGACGTCAACACCGGCGGCTACGTCGGCGTGCGCTCATTTGACGACACGATTTTCAAGACCAATCTGGAGGCCGCGCAGACGATCGCGCGACAACTGCGCCTGAGAAATCTCGGCGGCATCATCATCATCGATTTCATCGACATGGATTTGCCCGAGCATCGCGCAGCTGTGCTCGAAGCGCTGAATCAGGCGATCTCAACGGACAGAACACGATTGACGGTGAACGGATTCACTCACTTGGGCCTGGTCGAGATGACCCGCAAACGCACCCGCGAATCGCTGGGCCACGTACTCTGCGAAACCTGCCCGACGTGTCAAGGCCGAGGCGAAATAAAAACCGCCCAAACCGTCTGCTACGAAATCCTGCGCGAGATCATGCGCGAAGCCAAACAATTCAATCCCAGAGAGTTCAGAATCCTCGCCTCACAAGCCGTGATTGATTTGTTTCTGGATGATGAATCGGCGACGCTGGCACAACTGTCAGTGGAGATCGGTAAACCGGTTTCGTTGTTGGTGGAAACGGGATACGCGCAGGAGAAGTACGACATCGTGTTGCTATAGCCGCGAGGCTTTGTCCCCTCTCCCCTTGCGGGAGAGGGTTAGGGTGAGGGGGCTCGTGGAATGAAGTGGCTCGTTTGCGAAGCGCCGGTTTCGCCTGTGGGCGAGTCACTTTTTTTGCTTCGCCAAAATAAGTAACCAAAAAAAGGCGACCCCGGAGATTGTCCTATTCCTGCGATGCTCAGAAAAAAGCGGAACGAAAAAAACTCGCTATCGCTCAAACAGTTTTTCGTTCTGATCGCTTTTTTCTTCCGCTTCTCGGGGCCAATCAACGGGGACCCTTCGGGCCGATGTTTGATCGCTTCGCGATGAAGATTACGAGAACTCAAACGCGCACATCCAAGCTACGCCGCTTAATTTGCCTTTGCTAGGCGGGCTCGCGCCCGCCAATCTTGCTTGGGCTTAAATCCGACGCTGAGGATGAAATCGCTTAGCGCTGAGTAAAGCGCCCATGGCGGGACACGACTGATCCCGTCCCATTGAACCTGTCCGCACTCAAAGCAAATTCTCATCTTGCTGGTAACACGCTCGCCGCTAAAAAATCGAACGGTATGGTGTGCCTGAAAAATGCACCCGGGAAAAGAGTTTTGCGTCTTTTCATTCATGTCATGCATCAATGCGGAAAACTTTTTCTTGCTCGCGCCGTCAAGTGAAACCTCTTGATATTCAATGTCCTCCGCATCCGATGGAATCACGTTTGGATCATCGAGCAAGTCCAATTTGGACGAATGCTCTGTGACAGTAATTTTGTCGGCAGATGCAATTGCGGATATGAGTGCGTCTTTGTACGCTTTTCCGTCCGAATGCTTCGGGTTGCTAATGTCGCTGCCGCAGGAAGCAACGAAAAGGCTACTTACCAAAATTAATAGGCGCATGATTAAGTGCCGCGTCTATCGCTGTATGACCGCCATCTTAGCCCGGATGTTCGCATCCGGGCTCTCGTAGTCCTCATCGCGAAGCGATCAAATATCCTTTCTACGGCTCCCCGTTGATTGGCCCCGAGAAGCGGAAGAAAAAAGCGATCAGAACGAAAAACTGTCTGAGCGATAGCGAGTTTTTTTCGTTCCGCTTTTTTCTGAGCATCGCAGGATCAGGACAATCGTCGGGGTCGCCTTTTCTTTGGTTACTTATTTTGGCGAAGCAAAAAAAGTGACTCGCCCACAGGCGAAACCTGCGCGTGGCAGACGAATCATCTCATTCGACGTGCCCCCTCACCCTAACCCTCTCCCGCGAGGGGAGAGGGGACAGAACAGCTCGGCGAGGAACGACACCCCGTCCGTCGATAATTAGGTAATGGACATTTTTTTCACGCTACTCGCGGTCACGCTCGGCGGGGGCATCGGCTGGCTAGTCGCCAGAAAACCCTGGTTCGCTCGCGCTAACGACACCCATTCTCACGTCTCGCTTGAGGGCATGCGTGCGGTGGGCGAGCTCTCTGTGTTCAAGGTCATCACCAAAGAAATCGTGACCGAAACGGATTACAGTTTTGGTGAATTCGGGCGCAAGTATTTGCGCTGGGCGTTCTCGCAAAAGAAGCTGGCGATGATCTTTGAATTTCAGATTGATTTTCGTTACGATCTGCGCTCACAGCAGTTCAACATACAGAGTGCAGACGCTGCGAGTGGTCGTGTCGCGCAACTGAAGCTGCCACCGGTTCGCGCCGAAATCAGTGTGCGTTCACTACGTTTTTACGACGAGCAGCGCTCCAAACTGATGCCCTGGCTGCTCCCGGATTTGCTCAATGGCGCGTTCGGCCCCGGCTTTACTGAAGAAGACAAAAATCGACTGCTCGACGGTGCAGCGGCGCACGCGAAGAGCCATGCCCATACGCTGATCGAACAACTCAGACCGGAAGTTGAAGCCAGTGCACGTGCGACCCTGTTACCCATTGTGCATGCGCTCGGCGTTCATCACGTTGAGCTTGCTTTTAGCGAGAAAGTCATCGAGATTGATCGGTCGCGGGAGCTAAAAGCGTTGCCTGACCACGAATGAATACCGCGCTGCAAGAAGCCATTCAGCTGCACAAGGCAGGACGGTCTGCCGACGCGCTGCCGCTGTACGCCACGGTACTCGGCGATGAGCCGGACAATCTGGCAGCGCTCTTTTACGGCGGCGTTGCCGCATGGCGTGCCGGGCAACATGACCTGGCGCTGGCTCGCCTTGATCGAGTGATTGATCGCGCCACGCAACCGGTGGCCGATGCGTACTTTCACCGAGCGCTGGTGCGGGTGTCACTGAACCGCATTGATGAGGCGGTAGCTGACTACGAGCGATCCATTGCGCTCAAACCGGGCTACGCGCCAGCACACAACAATCTGGGGCTATTGCTGGGTGATAGGGGCGATTTGACTGCGGCAGCAGCGCACCTTGACGCGGCACTTAAGGCGGATCCGTCGTTTCACGACGCACGCTATAACCGCGGCCTCATCGCAGTGCAAATGGGTGAGCTTCCGCGCGCGCGAAGCACACTCGCGGAGTGCGTCAAACGCGACGCTGACCATGTCGCTGCACGTGCCAGCCTGATCGACGTACTCATTGACAGCGCCGAACAGGCGGAGGCGCTCGCACTGGCACGCGCCAGCGTTAAGCGCCTGCCGCGATCACCGCTGCTATGGAATGCACTGGCGCAGGCGGAGGCGGCCGCAGGCAGTTACGCAGCGGCGGCAGCGGCCTACGCGTCGGGCCTGCGTATCGCCCCGAATGATGCGCTACTCAGTCTCAATGCAGCGACGCTTGAAAGCGAGCAGGGGAATTTTGCAGCGGCTCGCGACTTATATACCTCGCTAGCAGTGACGCAGGGGAACGACGGTGGGCGGTTTCGGCTGGCGACGCTGCTGCCCGTCATTCCACAATCGGAAACGCAGATTGATGAAATGCGTCAGGCGTTTTCTGTGCAACTAGCACATCTGCGCGAGAGCGGAGCGTCGTTGATTGATCCGCTCAATGAGTTCGGTGATACGCCGTTTTATCTGTCCTATCACGGTCGCCAGGACGATAGACAGTTGCTTGGTGAGCTCGAACAAACCTTACGTGCGGCATGCCCCACGCTCAATTTCACCGCCAGCCACGTGGGTCGTACACGCCGTGCAGGCAAACCACGCGTAGGGGTGTGTTCGCATTTTTTGTTTGACCAGAGTGTAGGCCGCGCCATTCACGCCTATGTGAAGGCACTAGCGGCCGATGCGTTCGCGTTGACGCTGCTGCATGTCCCACCATTTTTTGACGATCACCTGTCGCGCGGGCTATCACAATATGCCACAGTCGTTCGCCTCCCATTTGACCTCGCCGCTGCGCGCGCGACCGTCGCTGCGCTTGAGCTCGACCTGCTGATCTTTCCCGAAATAGGCATGGACGCACTGACCTATTACCTTGCGCTTTCGCGCCTCGCACCTGCACAATGGACGACGCTCGGACATCCCTGCTCCAGTGGTCTTTCGACCATTGATTCGTTCCTGAGTTACGCCACCCTTGAAGTGCCGGGTAGCGAGCGTTTCTATAGCGAGCATTTGATTCGGTTGCCCGAAGGTGCGATCTAT
>JANXNO010000487.1 GCA_025354075.1 Burkholderiales bacterium
CTCTGTTTACACAGCAGCACAGAGGGTCGCCCCGACGGGCAATTCGGCGAAATCCAAATGCTAGTTACTCCCATCGAAAACGCGGAACCGATGCAGCTTCCAACCCAGTCAACCAACATGTCATTTCCCAAACAATTTGAAATAGGCCAGCAGAATCGTGTTCACGTATTTATCCCTTCGCCTGCCGTCAACCGCCAGGAAATAGTCATTGCCGAATTTGGCGATACTCATGTGGTGACACCCGAGTTCCATCCAAAACGGCCGTTGCGGGTAAAGATCCGCCACGACGAGCCGTTCGCGGTATTCGTTCGCCGCCAGGATTTCGACTTCCATCAGGCTGATATTTTCACCATAGGACGTCCTGCAATTCTGCGCAGGCCGGTAGAGTTTGCCATTCGCGACGAAAGGCGCTCCACCGCTGCGTGAGATCGCTCTGTCCTTGGTGATCAACTGGCCCGTGCGGTTGAACTGCCTGTCAAGGCCTCGTGCGGTGTGGACCTTCAATTCATGTTGCCTAGTGGTGCCCAGTAGCAGCACCCCATCCTGAGTAAAAATTATGGATGGGTCGCTCAGTGGCTTGTCAATCAGCACCTCCACACGGCGCCAGTTGAATGGAAACTCGTCAGTAGTGTAGAGCCAAACCTTTCCGGAGGCGGCGGTCTCCGGCAACATGTAAATCCTCCCGTCGCTGCCCGAAAAAACGTTCGGATATGAAATATGGAATTCTTCGACCAGCACTATTCCGTGCCTCACCCAGATGCCATCCGCGCCCATAGACTCCGCCCATATTTCCCCTTTCCCGAAGTCCGTTTTCACCTCGAAAAATATGTACAGCCGGCCAGAATGGGTGAACAGGAACGGATCTGCGGTGGTGCTTTTATAGTCGCGACTCGACCGCAACCCAGCCTCCCCGAAGAAGTGCTCGGGTGTCTTGTCTGCGACTTCGAATACATCGCCAGGTGACTTCAAGCGATAAAGCGCAACCGTCCAAAGCGGTCTGCGGTCCAATAACTGCATCAGTTTCATCGATTGTCCAAATACCAGCGGTGTCGTGCTCGAGTACACTTTTTTAACGTCCCCACCACGGTAGGTCCGTTGCCCCGATGTAATCGAACACTCTCAAAACCATGACGCAACCGATCCTCAGCACACCTGAAGCCTTCATCGCGTAGCGCGGAGCATGCCATCTCAGGCCTTGTATCCAACTGCACACCAGTATGGCGTGGCTTCTGAAAAACGCACATCACGCAACCCTGCGACGCCCATCATGCTGGATATTTCGGCCTTGGTGAAGCGCCGCTCAAGCGGAGTCCCAAACCGATCGCGCGAGTCAGTTCGCATCGTATAGAAACTGTGTGCACGGTAGTACGAAAGCGGGATGTTTTTAACGCACATGCCGAGCTTTTCGGCGAACCATGAAAGCCGTGCCAATGGCCAGTACACGAGCAACGCCAGCACGTCCGTGACTGCGTGCTTCACGGCCGACGGCAGCCGGCAAATGGCCCGTCGCAGGACGTCGGAAACCCGCCAAACAAACCTAAACATGGCGGGGCGGCCATCGAAGGCGTAGTACAGATAGACCAGGAACGGCGCGCCGGGCTTCAGCATGTCCACGCACGATCGCACAGCAGCAGCGGTATCCGGGACATGGTGAAGCACGCCCAGCGAGTATCCGAAATCCTGGCTACCGCCTGGCAACGCAGACTGATCGACCGACGCTTTGTGAAAACTAATGTTGGTTACGTTGGACAACGTTTTTCGAGCCGTCTCAAGCGCGCTCGACGGATCAATGCAATGCAAATGACCGACCCTGGGCGCTACCAGACGGGCCCATCGCCCCGACCCGCAGCCCATGTCGAAGCCGGAGGCGTCGGCCGCCAGGGATGCCCAAGGGAATATCGCGAAGTATTCGTCGAATATCTTGCTCGCTTCCTGTTCGGAGAGTGCTGTCTGATCAAAACGCGACCACTCGTCGCCGAAGCTGTCGACGGTGGCGTCATCAAGATTATTCTTCGATTCGGTATTCATATCTGATCAGATTAGATGATACGTTGTTGATCTGGAGTTCCTTGTCTTTCATCGTCTTCGCTCACGCAGGTTTGTTGACAACCACCGTGAGCACTGACTCCCACTGATCTAGCACCCCTTCGATGCCATATTGATCGAGGATCCACTGCCTGGACGACCCCGACAGTCGAGCTCTCTGTACAGGATCCCGCATGAGGCCGGCAAGCACCGCCGCAAGTGCGGCCTTGCGATCCAGACCACGCACCAACTGTCCGTTTTCGCCATCCCGGATCAATTCGTTGGTCCCGGGACAGTCGGCAAACCCGACGGCCGGCAATCCATGCAGGAGCGCCTCGGCTGTCGCAAGACCGAAGCTCTCGTAGCGGGACGGCAGCACGAACAAGTCCGCAGCTGCGTATTCCGCTTCGATTCGAGATGTCGCCCCGACCAGTTCAACCTGGCTGCCAAGCCCAAGAGAATCGATCATTTCCTGGAGCATTGGGCGCAACTCACCCTCGCCCACGATGCGCAGACACCAATCGGGAAACTCGGCGGCGATCAAACCGAAAGCAGCAAGCAACACCGCTTGATCCTTTTGCGGCGTTAATCGACCGACGCACAGCAACACCTTTTCTCCCTCGTAACAGGCTGCACGAACGGTCGCGACCTTGGCAACGAAAGCGATGGGATTTGGGACCGCAATCATCCTCCGGCGCAGCCATGGGTTGAACGATTGCAGTACCTGCGTGGAAACAACAGTGATCCTCGATGCAACGAGTGGTGTCAAGTTGAGGACAACCCGCTCAAGCCATCGATTGCTGTAGTGCTCCGGTCCAATGTGCTCGCTGGCGATCATTGGAATACCCGTGCCCTTGAGTGCAAGGCCCAAGGGAACATAAGTACTCTGCATAAAGCCCACAACGACATCCGGCGATGCTTGTAGGATTGATCGACGCGACTTCCAGACTCGGCAGAGTATTTCACTAAGGGTGGACTTGGTAGCGGTGTTACCAATGCCAAGACGAATCAACCTGACACGCCCGTCTACCGGGTAAAAGGGAGGCTCCCCCTCAGAATCACTAGAGACAATGCAGACTGTGTGCCCGCGGCGGGCAAGGCCGCAAGCCACCTCCACGAGCACGCGTTCCGCGCCGCCGCCCTGGTTGCCCAACGCCTTGATGGCGAACACGATGTTCAAGCGAGCGCCGCTGATGATGTGATTGCGTTAGATGCCAAGGGACGCCCTGTGTTGCAGGATTACTTCAGCCTCGGTGAAGGGTTGCACCGCTTGCCTGAGGCGTTCCGGGGACAGCGGGTGGTCTAGCGCCCGCAGGATGGCCGTGGCCATGGCCGCTGGGTCACGTACCGGCACCAGTTGGCCATATTCGCCACCCATCAAAACTTCTCGCGGCCCGGTGGGACAGTCGGTGGCGACCGGCGTGCAGCCGCATTCAATTGCCTCGACGAGCACATTCGGCAGGCCTTCCACATACGAGGAGAGCACGAACACCGCGGCCTTGCTGAAGTACTGGTGAGGATTGGAACGGAATCCGATGAGCTTGACCGCGTCACGAGCATGTTCATCGTCGATCAGCTGCTCCAGTTGGGCCTGCATGGGACCTTCGCCGAGGATCAACAGCCGCACCGGACGCGTGTCATTGGCGATCCGCACCGCCTTGATGAGGTCGGGAAACCCTTTTTCAGGGGCGAGGCGTCCGGCAGAGATGACGACGGGTATCCCCATGTCCTGCAACCACGGCTCGTCGAAGACCGGCTCATGCATCTTCCGGGCGGAGTCTTCGTCGCAGATGACGTTGTAGATGCACTGGAAGGGCCGCGGGCCAAAGATCGACACATATTGCGCGATCATGTCCTTGGAGACACAGACCAGAGCGTCGGCACGCCGCCCCATTGGCGTCGCGATCTGCTTCAGGAACCAGCGCTTGGTGAAGATCCGATTCGAATAGGTATCGAAGGGCGTGACCCGCGATGAAACGCTGAGCTTTGCGCGGCAGCGCGTGACCAGCATGGCCGCCGTGACCACGAAGTTCAGATGATCCTCCGCCGAGAACACCACGCCTGGTCGCTCGGCGCGCAGGTAGCGGCAGATCGGCACGAACATGGCGGCCGCACGCGCCCGCCGCAGCACGATGACGCGGATCCCCTCAGCGCTCGGCGGAGCGATGCCCGCGGGCACGTAGCCCACCAGGAAGTCCACCGGGAATCCACGCCGTTGGAATGCCTTCGCCAAGCGCATCTGGGCGAGCGGCACGCCGGAGCGGGAATGCCGCGCGATGAAGAAGACGATCTTCGGCAGGCCGCCTTCCTGCGCGCTTGTAATGGAGTCAGTGCGCATCGCTCGTCACGTCCACGAAATCGAGCGCTGCGACCACGTCGAACGGATCGCCGGTACGGCGACTCGCAGCCTCCCCCATATACCCCATGTCGACCGCCGCATCCCCCGGCAGGAGCAGGTCGCTGCGAACAAAAAACGCATTCACGCCGTTGCTGCTGATGGCCATCAGGGTGTAGCCGTGTTGCCGGCACAGGTGATTGAGGGCGCTGAGGGACGCACCGAAGTACAACCCGGAAGCGTGCTTCTGGAATCTTTCGAAGTGTTCGTCATAAGGCACCGAGATTGGCCGAAGGCCGAAAACGGGATTGAATTCGCACACCACGATGGCAGGCGCGAGACCGATGAGCCGGCGCAGGAACCAATAGTCGTTCCCGTCCACGTCGACCGAGAGAATGCCGACCGGCCTGCCCTTTGCGAAACGGTCGACGATCTCGAGCGTTTCAAGCGTCAGCCAGCAATGTTCGCAGTGGATGCGTGTCGGCAATGCCCGCGTGGCGTAGGCCACGTTATCGCCGTCCCCGTCCAGCAACAGCCCATCGAACGAGTCCGTCAGATTGGCGCAGTTGAACTCCCAGACTCCAAAACCGAATTCGACGAAAAAGGCGGGAACCGGGTAGCGAACAACTAGGCGCTGGAGTATTTCCGACTCGTTGCTCTGGGATCGCGCAGGCGCGAACCGCGCCCGATACCAGATCCACAAATCCAGCACCGGAGTCCGCTTTAACCTCTGTTTGAGAGATGTCATCATTGGGAACTACACACAGGGGGGCGCTCGCTTTCCGCGATGCGCGCCAACGAACCTTCCAACACCAAAGCAATCTTCCTCCTATATGCGTCCTGGGAGTATTCCGCATCGTAGATCGCACGCAATTCACGTTCTAGGCCTGTTTCCACCGACACGTCGAGCCCGTTGATCGCGGCCACGAATTCGTCTGCGCTGCAACACACCACTCCCGCCAAGCCACTTATTTTTTCATATCCTGAAAATGCTTCAGGCGTGCCGATCACCTGCCTGCCGAACATCAGCGCCTCTGCCACCTTGGTCTTCATACCCGACCCATCGAAGATCGGCGCCACCACGAATTTCGCATTCAGATACCAATCCGCCAGGCTGTCTACCGCGCCGATGACCTCGACCTTGCCCTTCCGCTCAAGCGTCTCCCGCAATCCTTCGAAACCACGGCCGACGATGCACACCTTGATGTCGATGCGCGGGACGACCTGCTCCACGAACCAGGTGATCCCTGCCTGATTGGCATAGAACACGCCTCCGACGAACAGTGCGTAGGGTTCGACCGGGTACGTCGACAGACAACGCGCGGCGGGCGCGACCTGCACCTGGTCACGCAAGGCCATTGCCACGATGTGCGTCGCGCTTCTGCCATAAAGACTCTGCAACTGCAGACTGTCGCGCTGACTCAGCGCAATCCGCTTGTCGCTGAAACGCACCGCCTTGCGTTCTGCAAGATAGTTCGCCAACAAGACCGAGAGGGATTTTGCCGACATACGCTGTTTGAAGGCTCCAAGAAAAAAACGCGCCTCTGCGTTGTGGAAGAACGTGACCACCTCGACGCGGGGACAGCGTGTCTTGACCGTCCTGGCAAATTCGCCGAGGTTGGAGCCGTCCATGAACACCGTGTCAATTCCGCTGGAATTGATGACCTTCAGCGCGGCCGAAAGGGAAGCTTGGTCAACACCGTCGATATGCCCCCGGAACGCATTCGCCATCTGGTGAACATTCCGCACAGGGACACGCGGCAGTTCGAACAGCGACAACCCTTCGCCGTACAGCGATTGGAGCGTGTCATGGTTCAACTTGCAAAGCAACTCCCGTCCGCCATCCGGCTTATCATGCAGCGTGTTGGTGACCAACATCACGGCTTTTCGGGTGACTGCGGCAGCGCTCATGAAGCAGCCAAGCAGTAAGACATCAAGAAAAAAACCATTCGTTACTTCGAGGCAGCCTGGAATACATAAATGTACGTTCGCGCGAACATCTCGTAATCAATCAGTCGCGTGACCTTCAGCAGGGAGATACACGCTCTTCTCAAGCGGGTGTTCCCGCCCCCGCCGAAATGGTGTAGCGACACCAGCTCGACGCCCGCACGGTGTGCAATCTCAAGGGCGTTCGATGGAATGATGAAATTCACATGCTCGGCGTTCTCTATCACCATGCCGTATCTGAACATTTCGACGAGGTAGCCGACGTAGAAAGGATTCGGTGTGGTGCACAGTATCCGACCGCCGGGCGCCAAGTGCCGCGACGCGAATTTCATGAGCTTGATCGGATCATCCACGTGCTCGATGACATCGCCGATGACCACCCGCTCGAACCGCTCTCCCATATCCGCGTCACTGGTCG
Source organism: Burkholderiales bacterium (assembly GCA_025354075.1). GTDB lineage: Bacteria > Pseudomonadota > Gammaproteobacteria > Burkholderiales > Casimicrobiaceae > Casimicrobium. The sequence continues at coordinate 6,726 of JANXNO010000487.1, forward strand.
CGTCTACGACCCGAGCGTCGTAACCCAGGGACCGTAGTTGTTCTACAGGCTTCTCAAGGATATCGATGCCAACCAGGCTTTTCGCTAGCCTCTTGATGAAACCATGCCTGAAATCTTCGTTGCTCGAGCGCACATCAATCTGCACGGCCTCCGACCAGCAGCCAGCGGAGAGTCCGTCCGCACAGTGCATTTTACTGAACCATTGCTTCCGTTTCGCCGCGTTCATAGCATCGTCCCAGCTCGATTCACCAAAGCCGAGGTCATGCGGCGCGATGG
>JANXNO010000523.1 GCA_025354075.1 Burkholderiales bacterium
ACGAAGGCAATCACCTCAAGCCAGGTGACGGTTGAGCCGAGGAGGGTGAAGGCGGTTTCAAGCATGTTTCTGTGTGGGAGCGGTGTCACCGCGACGAAGCGCTTGCGCAACGCCAGTCGATGTGGCACCGCTCGCACAGGACGATGTTTGTTTGTCGTCGGATATCAAAACGCCACCGTAACACTAGCCCGCACCGTGCGTGGCGTCGACGGGAACAGGTAGATGCCGCCCCAATACTGCGTCGGGGCTTCGCGCCAGTAGATGCGGTTGGTGACGTTTTCTATATTCAGGCGCCACGTTGTTGCTTTGCCCGCGATGACGTGGTCGTAACGTGCGCCGACGTCGAGCTGCCATGCGTTGGGCAGCGTCACGCTACCGTCTGCGGTCACCGTTTTGCCACTCTCGTAAGTCGCTAGCGCATTCAACGCCAAACCCTGAACTGCGGCAACTTTGTAGTCAGCAAAAACTGATGTTTTGACGCGCGGTACGTTGGTGACGCGTTGCCCGACCAGCGTCGGATCCACCGCGTTGGTGAACTTGGCATCGAGCGCCGTCACGCTTGCCTGCAACGACAGTGCATCGGTCACGCGACCCGTCGCTGCGAGCTCTACGCCGCGATGACGCGCTTCTTTGGCACCAGCAACGCGCAACGGAATGCCGCTGGCCGTCGCCACGTCATCGGCATACGGCTTGTCGATGCTGAACAGCGCGCCGGTCATCAGCAGGCGTGAATTCGCTTGCCACTTGACGCCGATTTCGGTCTGCTTGCTCTTAAGCGCAGGCAGTGATTGCCCGTAGTTCACAAAGCGCGATGAACGATTCGGCACCACTTCCGTCTCTGCACCCTGACCCCATGACGCATAAATCATCGTGGTGACGAGCGGAGACCAGGCAAGTCCTGCCCACGGCGTGGTGATCGTCTGGTCATAGGCGACGGCGCGCGAGCCATCGCTGCGCTCGCTGCTGCGGTTCAGGCGCGACACGCGCAGGCCCGCAAAGGATTGCAGCGTTGTGGTCAGATCGGACGTAACCGAGGCATAGCCCTCCACCGCGCGCTCGCGGCTGTTGGTGTTCAGATCGAGCGGTGTGGCGTCGGCAGGCAGCGCAACCGGGGTATAAATATTTGTTGTGCCGACGTAGTTATAGGACTGCAACGGTGGCAGCGCGTCGCGAATGCTGCGACCGCTTGCGCCGACGCGCAGGGCGTGCTTGATGCCCATCGTGTTGACCTTGCCATCCAGGTGTGCGTCCCAGCTCGATACGGTGCGTTTTTCGCCTTCGCTCCTGAAGTCGTAAATGTCGACGTCGCCATTCGCGCACAGGCCTGGGTACACGTAATTTGCGGCACTGCTACAGCCGTCCGGGAACGCGATGCGGTCATTGATTTTGGTGCTCTGCGTACCAGCTGAAATGCGCGCCGTCCAGTCAGCGCTGAAGCGATGATTCAGCGCCACTTGCGCGGTCGTGCTGGTCGCTTGATACGGCAACGACCACGTTTGATTGTTGAGGTTCAGGCGCGGGTTGACGCGGGTGGGTAGGGTGTCGCCGACGCCGTCGTTATTGCTATCCAGCAAGCCAAGGCCGGGCACCGATGGCTGGCTTTTGCGGTGATATTCAAAGTCGGCAGAAACCGATGTAGCGGGGGTGAGCGCGGTGGCAAGCGCGAGGCTCGCAAACTGGCGCGAACCGTTGGCGTGGTCAAACTGCGTGCGCAGTTTTTCTGCCGCGACGTTCATCCGCACACCGATGTTGCCGAGCATCGCGTTGGCGTCGACATGCGCCTTGCCGCCGCCGTATTCGTCGACGCCGAGTGTGGCTGTGGTGAACGACTCTTTTTGTGGCACTTTGGTGACATAGTTGATGAGTCCACCGGGTGCCGAAACGCCCGACTGCAGGCCAGCCACGCCCTTCAAAATTTCGACGCGCTCCTTGTTCTCCAGAGCCAACGGTGCGTAGTTTGAAATCGCCAATCCGTTGCGGCGAAAGTTGGCCGTTTGTGTGAGCAAAAAGCCACGAACCGACAGGCTTTCGATGTAACCAGTCGTGTTGTAACTGTCAGCGAGCGACGCGTCGAGCTTGAGTAGTTGCGACAGCGATTGCGTCGCCGTTGCCGAGAGCAAACCGGCTCCGAATACGGTGATGCTTTGCGGTGTTTTTGCGAGCGTGGTACCAAAGCCGCCGACATCCGCGTTTTCGATGTCAAGCACGGGCGATGATTTGCCTGTGACCGTTATGGCTTCTACACGCTGGGCGGTTTGGGCGAATGACGAGAGCGTCGCGAGCGCAACCAGTGCAGCAGCAACGGGCGTAAGTTTCAATTGAAATGCCATCGATGTTCCTGTATTCGACGGCAGGGGCAAAGCAGAACGTGTCCAGCCATGGGCCGGTGGGTATTCAGCGACGCTTCCCTGCGCAAGTATTACCTTGATCGGGTGCAAGGGTTTGATCTCAGCCGACCCTCGTGTGAAAGTCAGCACCCCTAGCGTTTACGGGCATGCGTCCTGCATGCCACGGACGAAGTATATGCGGCAGGCTGCCGGAGCGGTTCCACCGCGATTCGCTAATGGGGCAATCGCGGTGGCACCGCTCCCACAAAGGCATGACTTGCCCGCTAAACTTCCGTCTTCAAATTTGCACACTTCCTGACGAGGATTTACACATGCTGCTGGGCTTTGTCTTCTTGTATTTGCTGGTCACGATTGGCATCGGCCTGTGGGCTGCGCGTCGTGTGAAAAACACCGCCGATTACGCGATTGCCGGGCGACATTTGCCGCTGATCATGATCATCACGACGACGTTTGCGACGTGGTTTGGTTCTGAGACGGTGCTCGGTATCGGTGCCAAATTTGTGCAGGGTAATCTCGGTACGGTGGTCGAAGACCCGTTCGGTGCGGCGTTTTGCCTGATCTTCGTCGGCCTGTTTTTCGCCGGAAAACTCTACAAGCAAACGCTGCTCACGATCAGCGACTACTACCGCCAACGCTTCGGCAAGACGGTCGAAATTCTCTGCTCGATCATCATCATGCTGAGCTATCTCGGCTGGGTCGCCGCGCAGGTGACCGCGCTCGGTCTCGTGTTCAACATTCTGTCGGCCGGCTCAATCACGTTTGAATGGGGCATGGTCATTGGCGTCGCTTCGATCCTGATTTACACGCTATTTGGCGGCATGTGGAGCGTGGCTGTCACGGACTTTATCCAGATGATTGTGCTGGTCATCGGCCTGTCGATCATCGCCGTGTTGGCGGCCGACATGGCGGGCGGCGCGGACAAAGTGATCGCCTTTGCGCAGAGCAAAGACATGCTCAACTTCTTGCCGCCGGCGACGATGAAAGACATGCTGTTTTTCTTCGCGGCGGGCATCACCATTATGCTCGGCTCGATTCCGCAGCAGGATGTGTTTCAGCGCGTGATGTCGGCGAAAGATGTGAAGGCGGCAACGCGTGGCCCGGTGATTGGCGGCATTTGTTACTTGTTGTTTGCGTTCGTGCCGATGTTTTTGGTGGTGGCTGCGTTGATGATTTTGCCGGAGGCAACGACTGAATTGCTCAAGGGCGATACGCAAAAAATCCTGCCCACGCTGGTGCTGGAAAAAATGCCGCTGATCGCGCAAATCATCTTCTTCGGCGCGCTGCTTTCCGCCATCAAATCCACGGCTTCGGCAACGCTGCTCGCCCCGAGCGTGACCTTCGTCGAGAACATTTACAAACACTTCAACAAGCACATGAATGATCAGCAAACGCTCAAGGCGATGCGCGTCACGGTGCTGCTGTTTTCGATCTTCGTACTTGGCTACGCGATGGCCTCACGCGGCACCAAGATTTACGACATGGTGTCGGGCGCGTATCAGGTCACGCTGGTGGGTGCATTCATTCCGCTGGTGTTCGGTTTGTACTGGAAGCGCGCGACCACGCAGGGCGCGATTGCGTCCATCGTGCTGGGCATTGGCACGTGGTTGCTGTTCATGATTGCGCCGGGTTGGGGGGAAGTGTTTCCCCAGCAACTGGCAGGCATTCTCGCGGCGTTTACCGGGATGATTGTCGGATCCCTGATGCCGCAAAAGGTCGCAAACCACACGGGGCACGTGCATCATTTTGCAGGATCACCTGAACGGAGCTAAACGTAGTCAGTTTTACGCTGAAACCATTGCTCTACTTGGGCAGAGAGCTGATAAGTGTCTAAAGTCGAGTTGTAGCGTTTTA
>JANXNO010000538.1 GCA_025354075.1 Burkholderiales bacterium
CATAAAACTCTTATTTAATATGGGCATAGCTGCCAATAACGTCAACTATTGACTTACAGCAAAATAACGGCTTTAGCCCTTATAAAATAAGGCTTTCACGCAAAAGCTGACTTGGTAATTGCATCGCAAAAGTCATAGTTCGGGCACGCTGTAAGGCTCGCCCCGCTTTTATCGACTCAGCGATGTTGCACCGGCCGGTGCGTTGCCAACCCTCGTTGCAATGATGAACAGATCCTCATTCACGTCTGCCCACACGACGCTGACAACGCCGGTGTCCCTCGCCCGGTCCAACGCGCAATATGCGCAGCTGGCGACGCAGTACGACGCCCTGACGCCGCGTCTGGAACCGCTGCGCCTTGAGGCGCACGCCTTGCTCGGCCTACGCTCGGGCGACACGGTGATGGACGTTGGCTGCGGTACCGGCAAATCGCTGGCGGCGCTGGCCCGCGCGGTCGGCGTCGGTGGTCACGTGATTGCCGTGGAGCCTTGTGCGCCGATGATCGCTCAGGCCCGGTCACGGCTGATCGACGGGGGTGACAGCGCAAACGTCCAGCTGATCGAGTCTCAGATTGAGGCTGTCGGCGCACAGGTGCCGGCCCGCAGCGTGGATGCCTTTTTATTGATGTTCACCCATGACGTGCTGCAATCCCGCGCAGCACTTGATGCGCTGCTGCGCGTGGCGAAGCCGGGTGCCCGGTTCGCGCTCGCGGGTGGCAAATATTTTCGCGGGCCGCTGGCGCTGCTCAATCCCTGGGTGCAATGGCGGCAGCGTCCCTACTGCACCACGTTCGCCAACTATGATGCGCCGTGGCGGGACTTATTTGCCATTCCCGGCGTGACCGGCACCCACTGGCAGCCACGCTACGCTGGAATCGCCTACATTGCGGGTGCGGTCTGGCGTGATGAACCGATTGCAGAAACTAAAGGTCTCAACGTTGCGTAAAGCACATTGAGCAGATTGAACGCCACACCGGTCATAAGGAGGAACACCGCATGCAGGACACCAGCACCATCACCACACCGTCAAAAATGCGCTCGTCCCTCGCTGCGTTTGTGGCGCTGCGCGCGCGCAGTCTGAATATTGTCGCCCCGCTGTCGGCTGAGGACTGCCAGGTGCAATCCATGCCCGACGCCAGCCCGATCAAATGGCATCTGGCGCACACCACCTGGTTCTTCGAAACATTCATTCTTGAGCCGCACTCAACGCATTACGCGTGCTTTGACACGTCATTCAAGGTGCTGTTCAACAGCTACTACAACACGGTGGGTGACAAACATCCGCGGCCGGATCGCGGGCTGCTGTCGCGCCCTTCGCTCGCGCGCGTGCTGGCGTATCGCGCGCATGTCGACGCCGCAATGCACGAATTTTTGGCCGACGACGTACGCACCGCGACCGTGCATCAATTGATCACGCTAGGCCTCAATCACGAGCAGCAGCATCAAGAGCTGATGTTGACCGATCTGAAGCACATGCTGTGGGTCAATCCGCTGCTGCCGCGCTATGTGGAGCGTGATTTGCCGGTCGAGTCGAACCCGGTGGCCAGCAACGCTCGCAGCGCCTTCGCTGGTGGACTCGTCGAGATCGGACACAGCGGCGAGCATTTTTCGTTCGACAACGAAGGCCCTCGTCATCAAACGTTTTTGCCGCCGTATCAACTATCCAATCGTCTGGTCAGTAATCGTGAATACCTGGCCTTCATGGCTGATGGTGGCTACACGCGACACGAGCTGTGGCTGTCCGAGGGCTGGGATCGCGTCAACGGCAATCACTGGCAGGCACCCGGCTACTGGCGCGAAGACGCCCATGGCGGCTGGAGCGAATTCACGCTGCATGGCGCGCAACCGGTGGATCTTGACGCGCCGGTGAGTCACGTCAGTTTCTTTGAAGCCGACGCCTACGCGCGATGGGCCGGCGCACGGTTGCCGACCGAGGCGGAGTGGGAACACGCCGCAGCAGTCACCACGCCCGAACGGTTGACCCCGTCATTACATCCAGCAGCAGCAACGGCATCGGGCCTCACGCAGCTCTTCGGAAGCGTCTGGCAATGGACCGCATCGGCCTATCTCGGCTACCCCGGATTCACCGCAGCGGAAGGCGCAGTGGGCGAATACAACGGCAAATTCATGTGCAACCAGTTTGTGCTGCGCGGCAGCTCGGTCGCCACCGCCATCGGCCACGAGCGGGTAACCTATCGCAACTTTTTCCAACCCGACAAACGCTGGCAATTCACCGGCATTCGTCTCGCGCACCAGGCTTGACTTTATGGCACCGCATCACTTGATCACCAGCCACCGCGTCGCCACGCCTGATGACGCATCGGAGCGAACGTTCAGCATCACCAACACGCTAAAGCTCGACGCCAAGGCCGAGCTGGACGCGCTGGAGCGTGGGCTGCTCGCGCCGGCCGCCAGCATCGCGCCGAAGTTTTTTTACGACGCACTCGGCTCGACGTTGTACAACGCGATTGTGCTCACACCCGAGTATTACCCGACCCGCACCGAAGCCGCGATCTTCGAAAAATTCCGCAACGAAATCGCCTCGGTGATCGGCACTGGCAAACAATTCATCGATCTTGGCTCCGGCGATTCGGTGAAGGCAGAAAAGTGGTTCGCCTCGCTCAAGCCGTCACGTTATGTAGCCGTCGACATTTCTGAAAGCGCCGCACGCGAAGCGCTCGCGAGGCTCGCCGGCAACGTTGACGCCCCCGAACTGGCGGGCCTCATCACCGACTTCTCCAGCGTGCTCGACGTCACTCCCGTCGCGCAGCCTGCGGCCACCCTGTTCTTCTACCCCGGTTCGTCGATCGGCAATTTCATGCCCGATGAAGCGCTTTGGTTTCTGAAGCAGATCCGCGCCCATTGCACCCTGCCGGGCAGCGGCCTGTTGATCGGCATCGACGCAAAAAAGGATAGCGCCCGACTCGATGCTGCGTACGACGATGCACTAGGCGTCACCAGTGCATTCAACCTCAACACGCTGATGAACGTGAACCGTTTGTTAGGCACCAATTTCGACGTAAGAAACTGGCAACACCGAGGCTTCTACAACGCAGCGATGGGCCGCATAGAAATGCACTTGGAAGCCCATAGCGCAGTACAAGTAAAAGTTCGTGGCGCGGTGAGGGCATTCGCGCCAGGCGAACGAATCCATACCGAAAACTCCTACAAATACGCCCCCGAACAATTCCGTGCGTTGCTAGTCGAAGCAGGATTTACGGAGCCGAAATTGTGGCAAGACGAAGGCAAAGATTTCAACGTGTTTTACGCAGGCATCTCGAGCGTAGGCTAGGGAAGCCAAGGCCCGCGTACGCTCGCTTACATACGTGCAAACAAATGCGCGTATTGCCGGGACACTTGCACTTTGTCTTTCACGCCCTTGAGCGTGAGCATGACGCGACCGGTGAAGTCGCGTTCAGCGGTAGCGACGACCCGCATGTTGACGATGGTGGAGCGGTGGACTTGCACGAACACATTCGGGTCGAGCTGATCGGCCAGCTCTTTCAGCGAGATGCGGATCAGTTGTACGCCCTCATGGGTGTAGACCGAAACGTACTTGTCCTGCGCCTGCAGGTGCGTAACCTCGTCCACGGGCACGATGCGCACCGTGTCACCGATGCCAGCGCGAAGGAATTTCAGGTACGAGAGCGCTGCCGCGTTCGCGCCACCCGCCAGTTTTTTGATCAATTCCAGCGCGCGGCTGAGATCGCTCGCATCTGACGCGGGCTCCGGCGTGGCCAAGCGCTTTTTCAGGCGTTCAACGGTCTCCGCCAAGCGCGTGTCGTTGACTGGTTTGACCAGGTAATCCACCGCTTCGCGCTCGAACGCCTGCACCGCGTATTCGTTGTAGGCGGTGATGAACACCACCAGCGGCCCACCGGCGCCAGCCAGGCGTTCCGCCACTTGCAGCCCGGTGAGGCCTGGCATGCGAATATCCAGAAACAGCACATCCGGCGCATGATGATCGACTGCATTGATCGCGGCAGGTCCGTTGCCTACGACGTCAACAATGCGCAATTCGGGCCACGTTCGGGCCAGCGCATCTTTAAGCGCGAGCGCTAAATTGTGTTCGTCTTCAGCGATCAATGCGGTGAAATTTGACATCGAAAATCCTTAGTAACTTTAAGCTGCAATAGCCTTTCTAATCGGGCATTTCGCTGGTTAACGAATAAAGTCGACTATCGCCGTAATAGCAGCCTTCGCCCATATTAAAAAAGACTTTCATCGAAAAGTTGTTCACATTGTAGGAGCGGCTTTGCCGCGACCAACGATGACACGGACTCGCAGCCAAGGTCGCGGCAGAGCCGCTCCTACAAATCCATCGCCAACGGCACAATGATGCAAATTCGCGTGCCTTCTTGCGGCTGTTCAATCGTCAATTTCGCGGCGCCGCCATACAGCGCTTTCAGCCGCGCCCGCACGTTCGTCAGTCCACTGCCGCTGCCCGCTGTGTCGGTCGCGACGCCAAAACCCAGACCGGTATCTTGTACTTCAATCTGCAATAAACCGTCGCGCATGGCCGCCGAAACCGCGATGCGTCCTCCTTCGATTTTTGGCTCCAGTCCATGCTTGATCGCGTTCTCGACCAAAGGTTGCAGCAGCATCGGTGACAGCGGCAACGCGCGCACC
>JANXNO010000571.1 GCA_025354075.1 Burkholderiales bacterium
CTCTGTGTTACCTGTCGATTGGAGCTATAGCTCAGACCGACCGACGGCTTGGTAGTGTGCTTCTCTCGGATACAAAAAAGGCGAACTTCCGTTCGCCTTTTTCATGTCATCTGTTGGCGGAGTGGACGGGACTCGAACCCGCGACCCCCGGCGTGACAGGCCGGTATTCTAACCAACTGAACTACCACTCCTTTTTGATCTGACTTGCCGTTTCGGGCTCATTTTGATCTGGTGGGTGCTGAGGGGCTCGAACCCCCGACATTCGCCTTGTAAGGGCGACGCTCTACCAACTGAGCTAAGCACCCAACATTTTTGTACCTTGTTGGAAAGGCTTCCTTGATGTTGGGAGCACACTTAAAAGTAATTTCCCAACCAAGCCCGCTAGTTTATCGCATCTTTCAAAGCTTTGCCAGCGCGGAACTTTGGAACTTTAGCTGCCTTGATTTTGATCGCCGCGCCCGTACGAGGATTACGTCCTATACGTGCCGTACGCTTCCCGACATAAAAACTTCCGAAGCCGACTAGTGTGACGACATCACCCTTCTTCAGCGCAACGGAAATTGCCTTAATCGTGCCATCGAGCGCGCGCGTTGCCGCTGCTTTCGATACATCAGCGGTCTTCGCGATGCTCTCAATGAGTTCAGCTTTATTCATCTTTTTTGTCCCCTTCTAGCAATGGTTTGGACTTAAACAATATTGCGCCTAGACCATGTACAACGCAGCATGATCAAGGCGTGGTTTGAAAACGTAGGGCACGAGTCTACTACGAATCGTAGCGGCGTCTGCGCGCGCAGGTGATGCATTTAATGCTTGACCACCGGTTCAACGATTGTTACCGCGTCCTTTTGCACTGCAAGCGGCGCGACCACTTCGTCGGTCAGCGGAACAGGCGCTCGTTCGAGCGCAATCGCCAGCACTTCATCGATCCATTTGACGGGCCTGATCTCAAGAACATTCTTAACGTTATCGGGGATATCAGCGAGATCCTTTACGTTCTGATCGGGGATCAAAACAGTCGTCAACCCGCCTCTATGCGCCGCGAGAAGCTTTTCTTTCAAGCCGCCGATAGGAAGCACCTCTCCGCGCAATGTGATCTCTCCGGTCATGCCGACATTGGCTCGCACAGGCACTCCCGTCAGCGCGGAAACAATGGCGGTGGTGATCGCGATGCCCGCACTCGGCCCGTCCTTCGGAACAGCGCCTTCGGGGAAGTGCAAATGCAGATCATGCTTTTCATAAAAATCCGCTTTGATGCCAAGCATACGAGCGCGAGCTCTCACCACAGACACGGCAGCGGCTACCGACTCTTGCATGACATCGCCCAGCTTGCCGGTGTGCTTAACCGTGCCCTTGCCAACAAGCGCGACTGCCTCTACCGTAAGTAAATCGCCGCCGACTTCCGTCCATGCCAGCCCGCTTACTTGCCCGACCTGATTGGTCTTCTCAGCCATGCCAAACGTAAATTTCTGCACACCCAGATAGTCAGCAAGATTAGCGGATGTAATCACCGCTCCTTTTATCGACTTATCCGTTAATGTCTGTTTAATTGTTTTACGGCAGAGCTTAGAGATTTCTCGCTCTAGAGAGCGCACGCCTGCTTCTCGCGTGTAGTAGCGCACGATATCCCGGATCGCATCTTCGCCAATCTCGATTTCACCCGGCTTGACCCCGTTATTCGTATTTTGCTTCGGCAACAAATACTTCTGTGCGATTTTTACTTTCTCGTCTTCTGTATAGCCAGAAAGACGAATAATTTCCATACGATCCAATAACGGAGCTGGCAAATTAAAGCTGTTTGCGGTTGCTACAAACATCACGTCTGACAAATCGAAATCGACTTCAACATAGTGATCCGAAAACGTATGGTTTTGTTCAGGATCGAGTACCTCCAGAAGTGCCGACGCGGGATCACCGCGAAAGTCTTGTCCCATTTTGTCGATTTCGTCGAGCAAAAAGAGTGGATTACGAACGCCAGCTTTTGAAAGATTGGTCAATACCTTACCGGGCAATGAACCGATATAGGTACGACGATGACCACGAATTTCAGATTCGTCGCGCACACCGCCGAGTGACATGCGAACATATTTGCGGTTAGTCGCCCGAGCGATAGATTGGCCCAGCGACGTTTTGCCGACGCCTGGCGGGCCAACGAGGCAAAGAATTGGTGCTTTCACCTTGTCAACACGCTGATGTACAGCCAGGTATTCAGTAATGCGTTCTTTTACCTTCTCGAGACCGTAGTGGTCGGCTTCGAGAATTTCGATCGCGCGACTCAGATCCTTTGAAACCTTACTTTTCTTTTTCCACGGCAGCCCCGTCAACACGTCCAGATAATTGCGCACGACCGTCGCCTCAGCGGACATTGGCGACATCAGCTTGAGTTTTTTCAGCTCGGTCTCGGCCTTCTCTAGAGCCTCTTTAGGCATTCCAGCAGCTTTGATTTTTTTCGATAGTTCTTCAACCTCAGCCTGATCCTCACCTTCGCCCAGCTCTTTCTGGATGGCTTTGACCTGCTCGTTCAGGTAGTACTCGCGCTGGCTTTTTTCCATCTGGCGCTTGACGCGGCCACGAATACGCTTCTCAACCTGAAGGATGTCGATTTCAGCTTCGATCAGCCCCATCAAATGCTCAATACGCTTGGCGATCGAAGGCAATTCGAGGACTTCCTGCTTCTGTTCCAATTTAAGAGGCAAATGTGCTGCGATGGAGTCGGCTAGTCGACCGCCGTCGTCAATGCCAGCCATTGACGTCAAAATTTCTGCCGGAATTTTTTTGTTGAGTTTGACGAACTGATCAAAGTTCGCGAGCAAGGCGCGACGAAGCGCTTCAACTTCGGCAGAGCCGTCTTCGCTCGCAGGTATTGCGTGTGCTTCACCGGAGAAAAATTCGCCATTGTTGGTCAACGCGGTAAGCAGCGCGCGGTGCAAGCCCTCGACCAGCACCTTGACGGTTCCGTCGGGTAACTTGAGCATCTGCAACACGGTGGCAACACAGCCAGTATCGTAAAGATCCTCAGGATTTGGATCATCCTTGGCCGCAGACTTTTGAGCGACCAGAAGAATATGCTTGCCGCTCTCCATTGCCACTTCCAGCGCTTTGATGGACTTTGGGCGACCCACGAACAGCGGAATTACCATGTGCGGAAACACGACCACATCGCGCAAAGGCAACAGTGGGTAAGTCAGCGTACCGCTGCCGGCGTCAGGATTGAGATTGGTGTCAGACATAGCGGGCTTTCATATCATCGTGCGAACCGCGCATGCAGATGCGGCTGATGAATCAGGCGGCTTTGCTGGGTTCGCTGTAAATCAGTAAGGGACGCGCGCTGGTTTCAACAGTTGTTTCATCAACCACCACGCGCTCGAGGTTATTGAGTGACGGTAAGTCGTACATGATGTCGAGCAGCAGAGATTCAACTATTGACCGCAAACCCCGAGCACCTGTGCGTCGTTTGATCGCCTTGCGAGCGATCGCGGCAAGCCCACTTTCGCGCACTTCCAGATCGACATTTTCCATGCGGAACATTTTCTGATATTGCTTGATCAGCGCATTCTTGGGACGCACCAAGATATCAATCAAGGCGGGCTCGTCCAGCTCGTCGAGCGTAGCCAACACCGGCAATCGCCCTACGAGTTCGGGTATCAGCCCGAAGCGAATGAGGTCGTCTGGTTCTGTGTCGCGCAGTAAAGCGCTGATAGTGCCCCGATCATCTGGCGAAATAACTTGAGCGCCAAATCCAATTCCAGTCTTTGCAGAGCGCTGACGAATAATCCGATCCAATCCCTCGAACGCACCACCCACGATAAACAGGATATTTGCCGTGTTGACAGTTACAAATTCCTGATTTGGATGTTTGCGACCACCTTGCGGTGGCACAGAAGCATTGGTCCCCTCGATGAGCTTCAGAAGTGCTTGCTGCACGCCTTCTCCAGACACATCTCGCGTGATCGATGGGTTTTCGCCCTTGCGGGAGATCTTGTCGATTTCATCGATATATACGATGCCGCGCTGCGCACGCTCGACGTCATACTCGCACGTTTGCAGGAGCTTCTGGATGATGTTTTCGACATCCTCACCAACGTAGCCTGCTTCGGTCAACGTTGTAGCATCGGCGATAACAAACGGAACGTCAAGCAGCTTCGCCAAAGTTTGCGCGAGCAAGGTTTTGCCAGAACCAGTCGGACCGACCAACAAAATGTTGCTCTTCGCGAGTTCAACATCGTTGTCCTTAATGTTCGCGTCGATTCGCTTGAAGTGGTTATAAACCGCCACCGACAGAATTTTTTTCGCCTGCTCCTGCCCGATGACGTATTGATCGAGCTTCTCACGAATTTCGTGCGGCGTCGGCAGATGCTTGCCACTGCCACGATCCGTCGTCTCAGCCTGAACCTCTTCCTTGATGATGTCATTGCACAAGTCAATACATTCATCACAGATGAAGACCGAAGGCCCAGCAATGAGCTTGCGCACCTCATGCTGACTCTTGCCGCAAAACGAACAATATAGGAGCTTGTCGCTCGTAGACTTTTCTGCCATAAAACTAATAAATGCAGCGTGACTGGCACGCAGTCATAGCAGTGTAGCGCTTTGCGACGTTAAATGCCGCACATCGCACGGGAGAGTAGAGCCGGGCAACGCTGGGGTTCCCCGCTAGTTGGCGGGCTCAATACGGGTGGTCAACACCTTATCGATCATGCCGAAATCGAGCGCCTCTTCCGCCGTAAGGAAATTGTCGCGATCTGACGCACGATCCACGTCCTCGACGGACTTACCGGTAAATTCGGCCATATGCTTGTTGTACCGTTGCTTCAATCGAACGATGTAATTCGCATGCCGCTCGATATCAGAGACTTGACCCGAAAAACCACCGGATGGCTGGTGAATCATGACCGTTGAATTCGGCAACGCATAGCGCTTGCCCTTGCAGCCTGAAGCCAGCAAAAACGCGCCCATTGACGCCGCCATACCAGTACACATGGTGCTTACATCGGGCTTGATAAAGCGCATCGTGTCAAAAATCGCCATGCCCGCCGATACTGACCCACCTGGGGAATTGATATAGAAGCTGATATCTTTGTCCGGATTCTCGGATTCAAGAAACAGCAACTGAGCAACGATCAGATTCGCGGTTTCATCCGTCACGGGGCCAACCAGAAAAATGATTCGCTCCTTGAGTAATCGGGAGTAGATGTCAAAAGCGCGCTCGCCACGTCCGCTCTGCTCAATAACCATTGGCACAAGGCCGAGCCCCTGAGGTGCCGCGGCACCGTAGGACTCGTTATACGAGCCAGCATTTACGAAGGGGGGGGTCCACATTGTCATGATTGATCGTCCTGATACTGAAGGGGCGGGAGCAATTCGCTATTCCGATGGGATGAAGGATTGAGTCAATCAGCGCGAATTCAATGGCGGGCAGAAGAATTCAGCCCGCCGTTCAAATACGAATGGTCATGCTCAAGCGGTCGGCTGCCCGATCAATTCTGCAAATGGCAGAATTTTGTCGGCAACAGTCGCGGCTTTGAGCACGTGATCCACAACGTTTTGTTCCAGGGCAACGGCTTCAAACTCTGACAAACGGCGTTGATCCTGGTAGTACCAGGCCACCACTTGCTCCGGTTTTTCGTAGCTTTGCGCCTGCTCATTAAGTAGTGCACGAACTTGTTCAGGCTTAGCATGCAAGTTGTTGGTGCGAACGAGTTCACCGACGATCAGCCCCATCGCGACGCGATCCGTCGCGGCAGGTTCGAACGTCGAGGGTGACATTTGCGCGTTTTCAGCATTGGCCCCGCGCGACTTCATCTCTTCGGTCGCGGACTGCGCCATGCGCTGCGCCTCTGCGACGATCAGCGCCTTAGGCACTTCGAGCGTCGATTGAGCACGCAGGCCTTTGAATACCTGATCACGCACGCTTTGGAAGACGCGACGCTTGCGCTCTAGCTCGAGATTACCGCGCACTTCGGTTTTGAGTGCATCAACATTGCCGCCTGAAATACCAAACGCCTTGGCAAATTCAGCATCCACCGCAGGCAATACGGGCTTCGCCACGTCTTTCGCCGTGAGCAAAAATGTAGCCGTTTTTCCAGCAACATCTTTGCCAAAATAATCAGCAGGGAAGGACAATTCAAACGATTTGCTCTCCCCCTTTTTGAGACCATGCGCAGCGGCTTCAAACTCAGGCAGCATCCGGCGTTCGCCAAGAATCATCGTGAAATCTTTAGCGGCACCGCCATCGAACGCAACGCCTTCAATTTTCCCATCGAAGTCGACGATCAAACGGTCGCCATCTTCCGATGCCGTGTCTTTTGCTTCGTAGCGCACGCGCTGTTTGCGCAACGTTTCGAGCGTGCGCGCCACATCCTCGTCTGTCACTTCAACGACCGGGCGGTCAATCGAAATCACACTCAAATCGGCAAATTTGACGTCAGGAAAGACTTCGAAAGTCGCCGTGAACAAAAAGTTCGCGGTATCCGTCTCGTCAACCTTTGGCTCGATTTGCGGGTAACCGGCAACACGCAATTGACTCTCGTCAACAACCGCGCCAAAGCTCTTGTTGACTTGATCTGACAGCACCTCGGATCGAACCTGAGGGCCGTAAGAAGATGCGACCATTTTCACTGGAACTTTGCCGGGACGAAAGCCGGACATTTTCACGGTACGAGCCAAGCGCTTGATGCGTGTCTCGATTTCCGATTCGATGGCTGCTATCGGAATGCTCATTGTGAAGCGACGCTCAAGCGTGCTCAACTGCTCGATCTGGGTGGACATGTTTTTCTCTCAATCCGAACGCATCAACGGCGCTCGCTTAGTATGTTTCGAGTTTTTTCACAAAACGGCACGCCTGGTCGCGTAAGGTAACTTCCGTTGGTCTTTCGCTCAACGGCAGGTGTGCTGAAAAGTCTGGTGCGAATGAAGGGACTCGAACCCCCACGCCTTGCGGCGCTGGAACCTAAATCCAGTGCGTCTACCAATTCCGCCACATTCGCTTAACCCTCTATTATAGACAACCCTTCAATGAGGCCTGCGCCTTCACCTTCGGGTCACTATGGCCGTCGACCAGCACTACGAAAACTTCCCGGTCGCCTCGTTTTTTCTTCCGCCCCAGATTCGCGCCCATGTTGTCGCCATCTATCGGTTCGCGCGACATGCTGACGATATCGCCGACGAGGGTGATGCCGACGATGAAACCCGGCTTTCACAATTGGCTGCGTTGCACCACGATGTCGAGGCGCTGTTCCGCCTTGAACCCGCGTCGATACCGGTTGTTCAGGCGCTTGCCCGGCTGCGCGACGCCGCCATTCCGGGAATCAACGCTCAGTTATTTCTAGATTTGTTGTCGGCGTTCAGCCAGGACGTGGGCATCAAGCGTTACGACACATTCGAGTTGCTGGCCGATTACTGCCGTCGATCAGCGAATCCGGTTGGGCGGCTGATGCTCGCGCTGGTGGGCGTTCAAGACGCCGAATCGACTACAGCCAGCGACCATATCTGCACCGCACTGCAACTCATCAACTTCTGGCAAGATGCGGCGATTGACGCCTCGCGAGGGAGGATTTATGTTCCACAACAGGATTTCACTCGTTTCAACGTGTCCGATGAAAACTTTCCTCGCCACCCCGACCATCAAGTATTAATGCAATTTCAGTGCGAACGGGCACGCTCAATGATGTCGGCGGGCGCGCCGTTAATCAGAGTTCTGCGGGGACGATTTCGCCTCGAAATTGCGTTCACAGTGGCGGGCGGGCTGCGAATTCTCGAAAAAATAGAACGCAATCAGTTTGATGTGCGCGTGCGCCCCACGCTGCGCTGGTACGATGCTCCAAGACTCCTTTTTCTCGCAACGCGCGCCCTGCTTATTTCGGGGCGAAACTGACCATGACTCCCGACGACTATTGCCAGAAAAAAGCAGCCCAATCTGGCTCCAGTTTTTATTACGCGTTTCGTATGCTGCCCGAGGCCCGACGTCTCGCCATCACTGCGTTTTATGCGTTCTGTCGTGAAGTCGACAATATTGTTGATGAAGTCTGCGACCCGGTGGTCGCTCGCACGAAACTGATGTACTGGCGGCGCGAAGTCGAGGCGTTGTTTCTGGGAACGGCGCAGCATCCTGTGATGCAAGCGCTCAAACCGCACATCGAGCCGATGCAGTTACCGCAGTCTGCATTTCACACCGTGATTGACGGCATGCAACAGGATTTGGAGAAGACTCGATACCTGAATGTTGCTGAGCTGTCCGCGTATTGCTATAAAGCTGCCGGCGTGGTCGGCGAAGTGAGCGCACGAATATTCGGTATGAGCGTGCCTGACAATCCAAAGACGCTTGAGTACGCGCACACGTTGGGCGAGGCGCTGCAACTCACCAACATTATTCGTGATGTAGGCGAAGACGCGCGTCGCGGCCGTATCTATCTGCCGCAAGAGGATCTCGCGCGCTTTGACGTGTCGTCGAGCGCGTTGCTGAGGTGCGAACCGAACGATAAATTTGTTGCACTGATGGCATTTCAGTACGGGCGAGCCATTGAACTGTATGACCGAGCGTTATCGCTGCTGCCTGCTGAAGACAAACGGATGCAGCGCGCGGGACTGGCCATGGGTGCGATCTATCGAGCATTGCTCGAAGAGATTCGCCGCGACGGGTATCGTGTGCTCGAACATCGCGTCGCGCTCACACCGATTCGCAAGCTCTGGATTGTCTGGAAGACAGTGACCTTCGCATGACGGGAGTTGCCGTCATTGGCGCCGGCTGGGCAGGTGCGGCGGCGGCGCTGACGCTCGCGCGGGCGGGCGCGCAAGTGACCGTATTTGAAGCGGCCAAAACCGTCGGCGGACGCGCGCGTTGCATAGAGAAAGACGGGCGCCATTTCGATAATGGGCAACACTTGTTGCTCGGCGCGTACCGGCGATCCATTTCGATGATTGCTAGCCTGCACGCGGACGTTGACACGGTGTTACTACGACTACCGCTTGCGCTCAATACGGCACCCGCCGTCACATCGCCGTTGTCTCTGAGCGCACCGCGTGTGATTGCACCGCTACATCTGCTGTTAGCTATTGTCACGGCTCAGGGCCTATCGCTATCCGACAAATTTTCCACATTAGTGTGGGCGGTTCGTCACTTGCGAACGCCTGTAGCACCAGACTCGACAACCGACAGCGCGACCGTGTTGGAGGTCTTGGCCTCGCAGCCTGAGCCCGCGCGCCGATTGCTGTGGGAGCCGCTGTGCGTCGCGGCACTGAACACACCACCGGAAGCGGCGTCTGCCCGTGTATTCATTGACGTCTTGCGACAAGCGTTTATGGGCAGTTGGCTGGCCAGCGACTTGATTATTCCGCGAGTAGATTTGTCGCAACTGTTGCCCGCCCCTGCGTTGTCAGAAGTGGCTCGACTTGGAGGCGAGATCAGGCTTGGTCAGCCTGTCACGTCGATTACTCAAGATGAAAAAAAGATGATCGTCACCACGCGGGACGAAGCGCTGGAATTTGACCGGGTAGTGGTTGCAACCGGGCCGCAACATGTCGCGCGACTATTGTGTGAAGACTCCGTTTCGCAACAGGTCGCGAGTGCGCTAAGCGGGCTGCAGTACGAACCCATCACCACACTGCATTTCGAATTTGCCTGGACGACCCCGGCTGCGTCCACCGGAATGCTGATGCTCGACGGCGATCCGGGTCAATGGTTGTTTTGGCAGCAGTTGCGCAACGGGCACTGGCGCGCGAGCGTGGTTATTAGCGCGCATCACCGATCACAGTCTGAGAATGAATTAACCGCGCAGACGTTGGCGCAGCTTCATCGCAGCTATGCGCTGTCGGCGCCGACCTGGCATTTGGTGATCACCGAAAAACGCGCGACCTATGCCTGCACGCCCCAACAGCGCCGTCTGCTCGCAGGCTTACCCAAGCAGATTGGCAAACTATATTTTGCGGGTGACTGGTGTTTTCCAGAGTTGCCTGCCACGCTCGAAGCAGCCGTGATCTCGGGAGACAACGCAGCCCAACGTATCCTCCAGGAGTACCGCTATGGCTGATTCGATCAATATTTTTACCTATGGTTCGCTGATGTTTCCGGCGGTGTGGCACACGGTTGTGCGCGGCGACTACCGCTCGTCACCCGCAACTATTCACGGATTCCGCCGCGTATGCGTTCGTGACGCGAAACATCCCACCTTGACTATATCGGCACGTGCTGCGCCGATAGCGGGTCGCGTTTACTTTGATGTGAGCACGGACGATATCGCGCGGCTTGATCATTTTGAGACCGACAGCTACCAGCGCGTTTCAGTCGCGGTGACCGTTGAGGGAAGCGCCGGTGCGGGACAAGCTTATCTCGCGGTGAATACGGACTCGCTGACCGATATCAAC
>JANXNO010000573.1 GCA_025354075.1 Burkholderiales bacterium
CGCCCGGTCATCGGCATCATCAACACATGGAGCGATATTTCCACCTGCCACTCGCACCTGCGCGAGCGTGCGCAGAAGGTGCGCGAAGGGGTGCTGCGCGCTGGCGGCTGGCCGATTGAGTTGCCTGCGATGAGCCTGGGCGAGGTTTGGGTCAAGCCAACCACGATGCTGTATCGCAACTTTCTGGCAATGGAAACCGAAGAGCTGATCCGCTCGCATCCGATTGATGGCGTGGAGCTCATGGGCGGCTGCGACAAGACGACACCGGCGTTGTTGATGGGTGCGTTCTCGACCAATCTGCCGTCGATTTTCATCCCGGCCGGTGCGTCTTCGAATGCGTCGTTTCAAGGGCAGAAAGTCGGCACCGGCACGCACACCATGAAGTTCTGGAACGAGCGTCGCGCCGGGCGCTTTGGTGACGACGACTGGCAGGAACTGGAGAGTTGCATGACGCGCAGCCCCGGCACTTGCAACACCGCGGGTACGGCGACGACGATGACAGCGGTGGCCGAAGTGCTGGGCTTTACGCTGCCCGGCGCGCAGTCGATTCCAGCGATGGACTCGCATCATCCGCGCATGTGTTCGCAGGTCGGCGAGCGCATCGTGGCGATGGTGCTTGAGGATTTGAAGCCGCGAGACATTTGCGTGGAAGCGAGCTTTCATAATGCTGTTAAAACCGTGCTCGCGATAGGCGGCTCGACCAACGCCTGCGTGCACTTGCCCGCGATGGCGGGACGGCTCGGTATCAAGCTGCCGCTTGACGTTTGGGAGCTTTACAACAGAACGATTCCGGTTCTTGCCAACATCATGCCTGCCGGTGAGGCGCTGATGGAAGACTTCTTTTTCGCAGGCGGATTGCAGGGTTTGCTCAAGCAGATTGAGGCGCATCTCGACACGTCTACTGGCACGGTAACGGGTCACACTTTGGGCGAACATTTGAGCGCGGCGAAAATCTTCAATGACGAGATTATTCGTCCGCTCGACAAACCCGTTTCGAAGCAAGCCATCGCAGTAGTTACCGGAAATCTCGCGCCACGCGGTGCGGTGATGAAGCCGTCCGCCGCATCGCCGCATCTGATGAAACACATCGGCCCCGCTGTCGTGTTCGAGAACTTCGCCGACATGCAGGCGCGCATCGATTCGCCTGATTTGAATGTCACCAAAGATTCAATCCTCGTGCTCAAAAACGTCGGCCCGGTCGGCGCGCCGGGCATGCCCGAAGCAGGCAATCTGCCGATCCCGAAAAAACTGCTAGAGCAAGGCGTGCGCGACATGGTGCGCATCTCGGACGCGCGCATGAGCGGTACTCACTACGGCACCTGCGTGTTGCATGTGTGTCCGGAGGCCGCTGTGGGGGGTGTGCTGGCGCTGGTGCATGAGGGCGACCTGATCGCGCTCGACGTTGAAAATCGCAGCCTGACGCTGCAAGTGCCGCAGGCAGAACTCGATCAACGACACGCCGAATGGCAACTCGCTAAACCCGCCACATTGCGCTACAACCGCAGCTACGCCGCGCTCTATCAGCAGCATGTGACACAGGCTGACGAGGGCGCGGACTTTGACTTCTTACAAGGCGCAGAATTGCTGCCCGAACCCACCATATTTTGAACAACATGGCTCTACACAATCACTTCAAACATGCGCTGCTCAAACGCCACCAACTCACGGGTGGCTGGTTCATGTCCGGCTCGACCGTGATGGCCGAGTTGATGGCCAATGTGGGCTACGACTATCTCGTGCTCGACATTGAGCATTCCACCGCGCAGACCTACGGCTTGCATGCGCTGCTACAAGCCACGGCCGAAACAAAAACCTCGCCGCTGGTGCGCATGGCTTCGCACGACAAAACGCAGATCAAATTTGCGCTCGACATGGGCGCGCTGTCGCTGTGCTTTCCGATGGTCAACACGGTTGACGAGGCGTTCGAACTCGCGCGCGCCTGCCGCTACCCACCGTTCGGTGATCGCGGCTTCGCGCGCATGCATCGCGCGAGCCGCTACAACACCATCCCCGATTACGTCGAGCGGATCAATCAGGAAGTATGCGTGATCGCGCAACTGGAAACGCCACAGGCGATGGCCGCCGCAATGCAGATCGCAGGTGTGCCAGGAATCGACGGGCTGTTCGTGGGTCCGGGTGATCTGTCCCTTGCGCTGGGTCATGGCGGCGACGTCAATCACCCGCAAGTCAGAGAAATGATGACCGAAGTCGCTGGATTTTGTCGTCGCGCAGGCACACCGCTTGGTACCGTTCTGGCCACGCCGGAGCAGATTAATTGGGCGTATTCCATCGGCTTCAATTTCGTGTCGCACGCAAGCGATTTGGGTTTGCTGATGGGTGCTGCAAAGACAGGGCTGCAACGCATTCGCGAACTCTCCCACGACGTGCCGATGTCCGACATACCCACACAGATCGCGCCCACAGCCGCCTACTAAACCACGCATAGACAACGATGGACTTCACACAGTTTGACCGCCTGATCTCGCTCGCACCGGGCGCAGCCTCCCCAAATGGCGCGACCGTTATTTCGCTCGACGGCAAATCCGTTGCGGTTTCGGTTGAGAGTTACGGCGCAGGCGTTTTTCGATTGCGCGTCAATCTGATTGCCAAGCCGGACTACGGTTTAGTCGTTGCACAACCGGACTCCGGCGCAGCCGAGCGCAGCGACGCTTCGCTCGAAATCAAATCGGGAAGAGCAACGCTTGCGCTTGCAAGCGACGCAACGCATGCGCTGAATTTGAGCTTGCAACATAAAGGCAAGACGCTACTCACCAGCATTACCGACGAGCAGTTCCGCGGCATGGCAAAGCCGTTGGAGGCAACGCGCGTTGCGACGTTTGGATTGACGCCAGCGCAAGCGGTTGCCGCCTTTGCGCTGTCCGCCGACACGCCGGTTTATGGCTTGGGAGAGAAGGGCGGCGCGCTCAACAAGCGTGGTCAGCTCGTGAGTTCACGCGTCGAAGACGCGCTCGGCGTCAACACCGATTTGAGTTACAAGAATACGCCGTTCGCGTGGGCGATCACGCCGAACGGCTGCTGGGGCATTCTCGCGCACACGACAGTGGATGTGGCGCACGGTGTCGGCTACGCGCAATGGTCAAACCGCAGCTACGTCGTTGTCGCCGACGAACCGCAACTGGACTTATTTTTCTTCGCGGGCGACACGCCGGAGCAGGTGATCGCGGCTTATCACCGCATCACCGGCAAGCCTGTCAACGTGCCGCTGTGGTCGCTCGGCGTGTGGATCAGCCGCGCGTATTACAAGGACGAAGCCGACATGATGGCGACCGCTCGCGAGTTTCGCGAGCGCAGATTTCCGGTGGACGTCATTACGTTCGATGGCCGCGCCTGGCAGGATACGCCGACGCGATTTCACTTCAATTTTGACCCATCGCGATACCCTGACCCGAAGCGCGTGATGGGTGAACTCAAAGCGCTCAACTACAAAATTTGCGCTTGGGAATATCCACTCGTTTCAGTGAATCATCCCGAATATCGCAAGTACGAGCAAAGCAATTACTTCCTCAAAAATGCAGATGGCTCCGAGCTGATTTTTGAATGGGACACAGGTAAAAAGACCACGCCGTTCGGCCCAACGCTCACGCCGTTGCCGCCCTCGGGCCTCGTTGATTTCACCAACCCCGCGGCCTACGCATGGTGGCGGGATGAGCATAAAAAGCTGTG
>JANXNO010000617.1 GCA_025354075.1 Burkholderiales bacterium
ATCTGTGATCGCCTGAAGGCTACTCTCCAATAGATTCACAACCTTACCGTTAGCCGTTTTAACTTCGTAGTCCATGGACTGACAGTACCGACGAATTGACCACACACAGCGGTCAAACAATATCAAGTCGTCACGCAAAACCATCTGACTGACTTGAAGGTAACGATACTTCGCGCTCCCATCTAGTCGCCTGATGAACTGAAGCAGATTGTCATTAAGGGCAATTGCAAATGGTGCGTTCGCGTTGATCGTATCTAGAGCCTTTTCTAGCTCATGAGGTATCGCGTTCGCGCGAATACGATTCAACTGCAAAATGCACTTGAGGTACTTTTCAAGCGCCTGCTCGGCAGACCAAAGATATTGACTTAAGAGTTGATCTCGATAGGCGAGTCTGGCGGCTACGTAGTCCTGATCTGCAGTATCACGCAGCGTTGAGTACGCGAAAGAGTTGATACGTCTATCCCAATCGCCGGCATTTTTTAGTTGGGAGCGAAATCCATTCACGAGCTACAGCAGCCTACGACAACAGGAGAATAAATACGCTTTTGGCGCGATCAAACCGTAGCATCACGGTAAGCTTTAAGAACCGCATTCATACGCGTCTGCCAACCCGTTCCAAGGCTCCGATACCAAGCGAGTACGTCGGCATCAAGCCGCAGCGCAATTTGTTCTTTGCGATCTGTTTCCGCTTTGGGTGGACGCCCGCGTTTCACGCGAAGCTCTTCGACGCCGCGATGGCTCAAAGCCGTTTGCCAAAAGGCACTCACGTCGCCCGCATTGGCCACGTCGTATGGAACATCAGCTTTGGGGGTAGGCATGGAAATACGCTTTTCTTTCATAGTTTTCTGCCTCTCTGCATGAAATCAATCGGGGGCCGTCGTCGCGATCCGTCCACACCAAAACGACGACGCGACCTGTAACCGCGCCAGACTGATCCAACGCTGCTCACCGTAATCCTCACGTCCGTCCTCGCGCGTGAGCATGGGTTCATCAAACGCAGCGTAGCAATCGGCTAGATCAATATGATGCTTTCGAAGATTCGCTTTGCGCTTGATCGGATCGAAACTCATCGATTAATTGTATATGCGATAAATAGGAATTACAAGCGGCCATACGCTCTTGACTAGCGGTGTTGACATTGAATTCTTTGGGCAGATATACCCAACAACTCTAATCATAATCCCTTATTTAACCTGGGCTAAACGCCGGTTTATGCCGAAAGTCGGGTTTATGAATAAAACGCTCTGTAGCCCAAACGGAATGGCGTGTAGCGACTAAAGCTATTGCGGACTTTGGATATCTACACAGCAACGGAAAGACACAAGCAAAAAGCCCACAAAAGTGGGCTTTCAATCAGCCGTTAAGCTCGAGCACTAACAAGCGATGCGTGAACCGCGTTTGCAGAGCTGCGCAAATCTGCGGCGCAAACTGCATAGCGGTCTCGACGCGATTATTTTTCGCCTTTAAGACGATGAAGCCACCGGCAAATCAGCGTTTTGCTGGTAAGGCAGGTTTTGATCAAAAGTAATGAGAACGTCGTAGCCCGACGCTTTCATCGCCGCGAGCAACTCACCGTTCAATAGCCCAGCAAATCCCGCAGCTTGCGCGGTGCGCACGTGGTGTGGCTCCAGCAAAAAGCCGAGCGCTTTCGGCACTGACTCGTCGAGCAGTAACTTCATAGCTTGGTCGGACGTTGCTTTGACGAATCGGAGCGCTACGCGGCGCGCAAAGCCTGCTGGCTTTCCTCCAGCACGGCTACGGCAGTGCCGCGGCTAACGCTGGGAAACTGCTCCAAAAAAGTCTCCAAACTGTCTCCCGCATCCAGATAATCGAAAAGCGATTTCACAGGCACTCGGCTGCCTACGAAGCACGGCGTGCCGCTCATGCGTCGTGGGTCTTGCGTGATGTGAATGCTTTTCATGGCGGGGCCACCTTGTAGCAAGGACGCGCTAGATGTCTGTGGCGGAGGATCGGGGATTCGAACCCCGGTTAGGCTATTAACCTAAACACGCTTTCCAGGCGTGCG
>JANXNO010000625.1 GCA_025354075.1 Burkholderiales bacterium
CGATGCCCTGTTGCCGAAAATTACCGAGGTGCGCCGACGAATTGTCGCGTCCGGGCGTGACGTGATACTTGAAGTGGACGGCGGCGTGAAGGCGGACAACATTGCATCGATAAATTTTTGTCCACCAAAGCCTGGATTCACGCTCATGATGAGCACCAAATCCAGCTTGTCCAGTGTGTAATCAAGAAAGCTCAAAGGTGTAGCCGGATTGAAGACCAGCCCTGGTTTACAACCGCATTCGCGAATCAGCGCAATGGTGCGATCCACGTGTTCGCTGGCTTCCGGGTGAAAGCTGATGATGTTGGCGCCAGCTTTGGCGAACTCGGGGATGATCGCGTCCACCGGCTTCACCATTAGGTGAACGTCAATCGGTGTGTTGCCGACGTGCGGTTTGATCGCCGCGCACACCATTGGCCCAATCGTGAGGTTCGGAACGTAGTGGTTGTCCATCACATCGAAGTGAATCAGGTCCGCACCGGCGGCGATCACCGCTCGCACCTCGTCGCCCAGACGCGCAAAGTCGGCAGACAGAATGGACGGGGCAATCTTGTACGGGTGAGAGTTGCGCGACAATGGAACCTCAGTCTGAATTTGTAAGATTTACGCGAAAGCACCATGAGCCGTTACAGCGTCACAGTCGATGCCACTCCATTTTACTTAGCCGATCAAAGCGATCCAGCCAACGAGGTGTACACGTTCGCGTATCACGTCTGCATCAAGAATAACGGTGACGTGTCGGTGCAATTGCTGTCAAGGCACTGGATCATCACCGACGGCCACGGCAAGGTGCAGGAGGTTCGCGGCTCGGGTGTGATTGGTGAACAGCCGCACATTGAACCGGGCGAAACCTACGAATACACCAGCGGCTCACAGTTCAAGACAGCCGTTGGCACGATGCACGGCAGTTATCAGTTTGTGGCCGACGACGGCGTTAAGTTTGACGCGCCGATTCCCAAGTTCACGTTAGCCGCAAAACGGGTGCTGCACTAGGGCTGGGGTGATTTCGCCTCGGCCTCTTTGCGCAATTTTGCATCGGCTTCGCGCAGCTTGCGGTCGCGCTCTCCGGTGCCCTTGACCACCCACCAGATCAGCCCGACGAACAGACTCCCGGCGGCACCCGCCTCCACCAGAAATATCCAGAATCCGCTCTCAATCATGCCTTATGCCCTTTGCGCTGCCACCTGGTTTTTGCTCCCCGATTTTAATGAATTGGCCCGCTTCTAAAATCAAACCATGAACACACAACGCTTCACACAATTTCTCGACACGATGGATGCGTTGATCGCGCGAACTGCGCACGAGCCCACCGTGCTCGACGAAGGCGAGGCATCGCTGAAATCATTGATCGCACGCGACGACTGGCTGCCGCCCGAATTCGCGCAACCCGTCGCCGAGCGCTACCAGAGCTACGCACTTTATATCGACCCGGTGGCGCGCTACAGTGTCATCAGTTTTGTATGGGCACCGGGGCAGGGCACACCCATCCATAACCATACCGTGTGGGGCCTGGTTGGCGTGTTGCGCGGCGCTGAACGGTGCGAGGAGTTCCCGAGTCCTGGCGGCGGTCAAATGGCCTGTACTCACGCCCACGATCTTGCACGGGGCGAGGTAGATCGCGTGTCGCCGAGCATCGGCGACTGGCATAAAGTCAGCAACGCGATGTCCGACCAGCCGTCTGTGAGCATCCATGTTTACGGCGCGGACATTGGACGCGTGCACCGCAATTTTTGGGACGCGACTACACAACAACTGAAACCGATGATCTCGGGCTATTCCAACGACACACCCTGGATCACGGCACGATGAGCAACGTACTGGAAATCACCCGTAATGGCAGCCATACGGCGGTCACGCTCAACCGCCCCGACAAGGCAAATGCACTCGCCGCACCGCTGGTGGCCGCGCTGCAAGACGCCATTGACACGGCAAAAGGCGATGGCACCACCACGTTCACCCTTCAAGGTAACGGCAGCAATTTTTGCGGCGGATTTGACCTGTCCGCGCTGGACGCCGAGACCGACGAAACGCTGATTCCACGCCTGCTTGATCTCGAACGCATGCTGCAATCGATCTACTACGCGCCATTTGCAACGATTGCGCTGATTCATGGCGGCGCGTTTGGTGCTGGCTTCGATCTCGCCACCGCCTGCGACTATCGCCTCGCCACGCCCGACGCGCGCTTTCGCATGCCCGGCTGGCGCATGGGCCTGGCGCTCGGCACGCGGCGCACCGCGCAACGCGTCGGCGCAGAACGCGCCTTCGTATTCCTGCGCGACGCGCTCGCCATCAACGCCGAGACGGCGCTGCAACAGCAATTCGTCACCAAACTGGCCGACCCTGTCACGTGGCCACGCCGTGTGGAAGAAATTGCAGCCGTGAATGCGAAACTTCCGGCAAAAGCCTACGCGCAACTAAAGCGACTGCTGCAAACGGATACCGCCGAGGCCGACATGCGCGATTTGCACGCCTCCCTAATCGCCACACCGCTCAAGCCCCGCATGCAGACATACGTCGCCACCGACCGGCAAAAGCGCGAATAGCTTTCGGCTGAAAACCCCATTCACTACGGGCATAGACTGAAAAATCGCCAAAACCCGACTTTAGCCGGTAAAAACAAAAACGCCCTCAAGTAGCGGGCGTTTCAGGGCGAAAAAAAGTAAAGCTGTTACTTGGCGCGGAAGTCGTCGTGGCACGCTTTGCACGTGCCGCCGACGACACCAAATTGCTTTTTAAAGCCTGCTTCGTCGCCAGCACTCGCTGCAGCAGCAAGTTTGACCATTTCCGCCTGCATGTTGTCGGCATCCTTCTTAAAGTCGGCCGGCTTGGCCCAAATCGCAGGCAATGCCTTGGTATTGCCGACGTTTTCGGTGCCGGCCACGAAGCCTTCCCACGGCATCTTTGACAAGGCAACGAGGTTGGTTGTGGCGCGTACGGCGTCATCTTTATTAAACGGTTTTTCGCCTTTGGCAACCGCACCCAGCGGGCCGAAGTACCAGCCGATCAAGTTCAATGCGGACTGGCGCTGCTTGACGAAGTTTTCCGGTTTTGGCTGCGCCATGGCCGTGGTGGCGATGGCGAGGACGGTCGCTGCGAGGGCGACTTTAGTGAGTTGTTTCATGAGGACTCCTGATTAATACGTGGTTAGGACTTGAACAATAGGGACCAGTTCACAGCGACCGCGACCGCTGCAATGGCGAATGCGAGCACTACAAAACCTAGCGGCAGCGAGGCTTTTCGGGCAGCTTGAGCTTCGCGTGCAAGCTCGGTCGGCAACGTTTTGTTGCCGTGGAACATGGCGCGAATCAAGTTTTCTTTTTTGATGAAGAGGTGAAACAGCACCGCCGCAATATGCACGCCGACCAGCACTAGCAAAACCGTGCCCAGGGTGCGGTGACGACTCATCAATGTGAGCGAGGTCTCATCGCTGACGTAACGGGCGAGGGGACCCGTGGTGGCGATCTCGTCGTTGCTGAACAAGCCAAGCACCGCCTGCGTGCCGAGCAGCAGCAGCATCACCAGCACCATCCATCCACCCAACGGGTTGTGTCCGATCACGTGCTCATGCGTTTTGCCCAGCATGCCTTTGGCGTACTGGATGGTGCGCACAGGACTACCGAGAAACGAGCCAAAGCGCGCGTATTCGCCGCCCACCACGCCCCAGATGACGCGAAACACCACCAGCGCGAGGATCGCGTAGCCGCTCTTCATATGCCACTCGATCAGGCCGCCGCCGATTTCACCAGTGATCACCGACACGGTGAATAGGAGCACCAGACTCCAGTGAAAGCAGCGCACAAATACGTCCCATACCGGTGCCGAAATCAAATCTGTGGCGGGTTTGGTCATCGTGCGTGTTCCTTTTCAAACGCTTCTCTCAGCGTGGACAGACCCGCGTGCAGGCCATTGAGTTCGCCGCTGCTGAGGCGGTCAAAGGCGCGTTGCAGGTGCTTCAAATGCGCCGGAAACACCTCGGCGAACAAAATATGTCCCTTGCGGGTCAGCACGATATGAGTGCGTCGCGCGTCGGCATCGTCGGCGCGGCGCGTGATCAACGAGCGCGCCTCCATGCGGTCGAGCACACCAGTCAACGTGCCCTTGGTGATGAGGGTGCGCTCGCCGAGCTCTTTGCAAGTCATGCCCTCGGTATTGCCCAGCGTGGCGATCACATCGAACTGCGATTCGGTGAGCCCCATGGATTTCACATGCGCGCCAGAAAAGCGTTCAAACGCTTGTGTGCAACGGATCAATTGGCGAAGCGTTGGCATGTAGGATGGTGAGCTAACCACGGGATTCATTAGTTCGTATTAGAACAATTAATGATGACCCGTGCAACCAGCGCGGCGATCACTTCAATGCGGGGCGCGCTTTCACCGATAATTTCAGTGATGTTCACACACTTTGTCCCAGCCACATTCGGCCGCATCCCCATTCTGGCGCTGACCTGCCTTATCGCGATGCTCAGCGCGGCGTCTGGCAACGCTGCGATGCCGGAGCCGATCGTCAAGGCCATGCGCGACAGCGGGGTGCCGGTCAATGCAGTGGGTCTGTACGTGCGCGAGGTGGGACGCGAGTCGCCGCTGATTGATCATCGTGGTACGGCAGCGATGAATCCGGCGTCTACCATGAAGACCATCACCACGCTGGTGGGACTGGACGTGTTGACGCCCAACTTCACCTGGAAGACCACCTTTCACAGCAACGCGCGCATTGACAACGGCGTGCTGATGGGGCCGCTCTACATCAAGGGCAGTGGCGACCCAAAGTTTGTGACCGAGCATTTGCAGGCGGCCATTGCGGCGCTGCGCGCGCGCGGCATTCGCGACATCGCCGGTGATCTGCTGCTTGATCGCAGCAAGTTTGCTCCGGTGCTGCATGATCCGTCGCTGTTTGACGGGCAGGTGCTGCGGCCCTACAACGTGGGGCCGGATGCGTTGCTGTTTAACTTCAAATCAGTGGGCTTCCGCTTTGCGCCGCTGCCGGACAA
The DNA here is from genome assembly GCA_025354075.1 of Burkholderiales bacterium. GTDB lineage: Bacteria > Pseudomonadota > Gammaproteobacteria > Burkholderiales > Casimicrobiaceae > Casimicrobium. Next base: position 4,985 of record JANXNO010000625.1, read on the forward strand.
CAACGTGGCAGTCACCACCGACGCGCCCACGCCGGACGGCCTGATCCTCATCAATCGCCTGCGCGCCACCGGCACGGTGGGCGGAGGTTGCGGCGACTGGAAGAGCCTCATCACGCCGTCCTTTTCAAGTCAGGGCGGGCTCGCCACGGCGAGCTTCACCGGCACCTACCCGCGCGACTGCGGCGAGCAGGGCTGGTACGTGAGTCTGTTTGATCACACCGGCCTGTTGGCGGGCAGCTTTGCGCGGATGTGGCGCGACGCGGGCGGCACCTGGCGCGGCACGATGAAAGAGGGCGTCACGCCCAAAAACGCGCGGGTGCTGTACACCCACACCTCCGCGCCGCTGGCGTCGATGGTCACCGACATCAACAAATTCAGCAACAACGTGATGGCGCGGCAACTGTTGCTCACGCTTGATGCGGAGCTCAGCAAACGCCCAGGTCAAGCTAAACGCGGTGGTCGCAGCATTCGCGAATGGGCGAAAGCGCGCGGCTTTGATTTGCCCGATCTGGTGATTGAAAACGGCTCAGGCCTGTCGCGCGCGGAGCGTGTCTCGCCGCAAAGCATGGCGAAGATTCTGGAATATGGATTAACGGCACCGTTTGCCAGCGACTTCGTATCGTCGCTGCCACTCGCCGCGACCGACGGCACCTTGAGCAAGCGTTTTGTGAATCAACTGGCCGAAGGCACGGCGTATTTAAAAACCGGCACCTTGACCGGCGTGAAGGCGCTAGCCGGTTACCTGCTGTTACCGGGGGATCGCAAAATGATCTTTGTCGGCATGATCAACCACGGCAATGCCGAGAGCGGCCAAAAAGCGCTCGACGCCGCCGTGGATTGGGTCTATCAGTCGGAAGCTGCGCGCTTGAAAGAGATTTCACGATAAGTTTGCGGGCCAGAAACGGGGACGTTTCGCCCCGCCCCGAGCTAGACCGCGCGCTTTTCAGTCAGGCGCAACCAGCCCTTGATGATGCGATACACCCACCAGATCCACACGACGGCGAGCACCACAAAGCCAATCGCAACGATGGCGAGAATGATGCCGATGGTCGTCCACAACAACCCCCACCAGAAGGTGCGGATCAGCCAGCTGTAGTGCGACGCCAGATAACTGCCCGCCGCGTCATCGCGTTTGATGTAGGCGACGATGAGTCCGGCAATCGCAAAGATACCGGTGACCATGCCGAGTGCATACAACGCATAGGTGATGTGAGTGATCTGAATCGTCGCCTCTGGTGGCGCCGACGGATCCGGTGAATTGATGGTGGTGACGTCTGACATGGCAAGTTTCTCCCGGTGTGTCAATTAGTGAACGGCGGTCGCTGCGCCTGTGCGCTGCGACGTCGCTTGCTCGCAATATCGCTATGATTCCTTGCAAATGCAAGTGCTGCGACTGCCTGATGAGTGTCAATGGCGGGCAGACACGATAAAGCGCGTCAGGCGCGGACGAATCGAGGGTAGTGATGTCACATCAGGATGATCAGGACGCAAACCGCTTTGTGGTGCTCGAAGGCTCGCCGTTGGGCACGCCGATGGCAAAGTCATTTTCGACTGAAGAAGACGCCGAGGCATTCGTCGTAACGCGCATTCGTGCCACCGTGTCCGACCGACTCAAAGACCGTTTTGAAAAAGCGATTGCCGACCAGGTGGTGAGCGAGGATGGTATTGCCGCCGTGTCGTCGGTGCTCGCGGGCAAGCTCGCCTTTGCGCGCGCGCTGGCCAAAGCCTACGCGCCAAAAATCGTCATCACCGCACGTCGCTATGACGACGAGGATGATGCTCGGCGATAGTGCTGCGCATCGCGCGCGGACATCTGCGAGCGCGGGTGCCCGTGTGCTCACTCGCCTGATTGTTGTCGGTGCGTGCGCTCTGCTCAGTGCCTGCGCCAGCTTCGACCCGCACAACGTGCTCGGTCGCCACATCACCTACGGCGCACAGGAACCAGTCGCGGCAGGTACCACCTTGCCCACGTCAACCCGTCTAGCCGCCATTGATGCGGTGTGGACAACCGTCAATGATCGCTATTACCGCGCTGACTTGAACGGCGTTGACTGGCGTGCAGCGCGCAACCACTGGCAGCCGCAGGCATTAGCCGCCGCCACTGACGATGAGTTCTGGGAGCGTCTCGATCAAATGGCCGGCGAGCTTGCCGACTCACACACCCGCGTCGAATCGCCGAAAGCCGTCGCGCGACGCAAACAGCAGCAGGCGTTTTCGCTTGGCCTGAATATTCGTGAGATCGACGGCAAGCTCACTGTGCTCGCGGTCAACCCGGACGCGGACGCCTATTGGGCGGGCGTTCGCGCAGGCATGCAGCTCACCCGCATCGCCGCGAGCGACGCGCAGATGCAGTGGCGCGACTGGTCGCAAAGCGCGCGCAAAACATCCTCGCCGCAAGCAGCCTTGCGTGCGCCGCTGCGCAAGTTGAACGAGGCCGCAGCACTCGTCACGACCGGCTTGACGATGGAGTTTGAGCGGGTTGACGTCACACGTTTCGCGGCGACGCTCAAGCCACGTACACTATCAACGCGACCCACAGTCGCGCATCGCGTATTGCCATCGGGTGTGGGCTACATTCGCCTCACCGCGTTTCAGGAATCGCTGCGTGGTGGCGTGCTCGACGCTGTTACCGCGCTCAAAGACACGCCCGCGCTGATCCTTGATTTGCGAGGCAACGGCGGCGGCTCGGCTGCGATGGCCGAGGCAATTATCGGCAGTTTTTTCAAAACAAAAACCCTGATTGGCCGCACTGCAACGCGCAGCGGTGAGCCGGTCACCATCGCCTTTGGCGCGATCAAGCTCATCACGCTGGAGCGCAGCGTGTCCGGTCGCGACGACGCGTACGCCGGCAAGGTGGCCGTGCTCATGGACAGCGACAGCGCCAGCGCATCAGAGGCCACCGCAGGCGGCCTGCAAAGCACCGGCCGCGCCATCGTTGTCGGTGAAACCTCCTGCGGCTGCCTGCTCGCCTATTTGGGCTATGCCGCGCTGCCCGGTGGCGGCGAACTCGCGTACAGCGAAGTGGGCTTCACCACCGTCAAAGGCGAACGCATCGAAGGTCGCGGCGTCGTCCCGGATGTGCCCGTTGAGCGCACTCGTGAAGACATCCGCGCCAACCGTGATCGCGCGCTGGAAATGGCGCAGACGGCGCTTACAAAATAGGCAACAGCTTTTAGCTGGAAGTCCCATTTCATATGGGCATAGTGCAGTAAAATTGCATGCGTCGACTTGGACATTATTCTGATAGCTAGCCCTTATGAAACAGGGGTTTCAGCACGAAGCTGTTTCATTGTTTCGCATTCAACGAAGCCAAACCTCGCGCTTTTGTAGGAGCGGCTTGCCGCGAACTCACTGGCCACCTA
>JANXNO010000637.1 GCA_025354075.1 Burkholderiales bacterium
TGCGCGGGATACGCTGACAGCGCGACGTTAACGCGTCGAGCTCACGACAGCGGGACTCGCTTCTCCGTTGCGCCCCTGCGGCTTGACGTCCGGTTTGGCCCAGGAGCCTTTAACGTCGAACTCTTGCATCAAGAAGCGCTCTATCGGGTCTCTCGCCAGCTTCTGTCCGAGCAGAACGGCAGCGCCGATCGCCGGATTCGCGGTGGCCAGCCCAATGCCGATGGCCGTGGCGGTTGACAAGCTCGGGAACACACGTACGTGCAGGTCCTGTGTTTCCTGATTGAGATCTGCGGTACCGCGAATCTGCACTCGCGCCGATGGGCCATTAATCTGAAATCCGTCCGTTTTAGCGATGCCGTCAGCGATCATTACCTCCGCCTTGATGTCATCAAAGCTGAAGCCCTTGCCAAAAATATCGTCGAAATTAAACAACAGTCGACGCGGCAGCGATTGCAGTGACAGCACCCCAAGCAACTTGGCTAGCCCGGGCTCCATTTCAGTGAATTTCCCTTGCGTTGTTTCGAGCGTGAAATTACCGGCAAGCTTGGCGTAACTAAACTGCGCAGGGCTGCCTGCCCAACTGAGAGCGCCGGTCAGCGATCCGCCACCACGTTCGACGCCCTTAGGCAGGCCAAAACGGGTCATGAACTTGCCCGCGTCGCTCCACTTCAACGTCACATCGACCGAAGTCTTGCCCACCGTAGGCCCGGCAAATCGCGGCTGCCAGCGGCCCTGAGCCTCAATCGTTCCATCCGGGCTCGACAGTTTGACGTTTTCGATTCGCCACTCATCAACACCGGGTTGGGCGCGCATTTCAAGTTTGCCCAAGTCGCGGCCGTCGCTGACAAACGAGTCGGCCGTTAGATCGAGTTTGGGCCAGCGCACGTTCTCTTCCGTACCGGTCGTTTGCGCGCTCGGCGTCACCACGCTGGTAGGCAAAGAGAAGCGCTGCAAACGCACAGCGACGGCATCGACCTCGCCACTCCTGGCATCGGTATCAAGCGAAATGGCGCCAGTAGCCTCTTTGCTGCGCAGCGCCAGGCGCCAGCGTTGTCCGGACGGCTGCGCTCGCAGCGCGACGTCGTTGAATCGTTGCCCAAATAGAATCGCCTCTGCCGCACGCACGTTAATGTTGACGAAATCGGCGCTGGTGCTCTCTGCGGTGAGTCCGCCGACACCGCGTTTGCCCGGTGATGCGGCAGGAATGAGGACTGCAATGGCCGCATCCGCATCCAGCTTGACCACGTCGCCGCGCAGCGAATAGCCGCGAGCAGGAAGTGCTGTCTTTTGCGCGCCTATGTCGAGTGCCGCGCGCTCTACCGTTCGCGCTCCCGCCGCGTTTGCCGCACTCCGTTCAAGGATCGCGTGCAGCTGCCCGGGCAGCTCCAGTTGAATTCGGTCGCGATCACGCTCAAGCAGGGTGCGTGCGATGGTCGCCTTGATCGGCGCGCTGCTGTCACGCGGGTTAGTTCCTACCTGAAACATCGCATCAAGGGGCCATCGTGGCTGCACCGTCGTGGCGGTGATGAGCAGGCTGCTTTCAGCCGATGGTGCCACGCTGCCTTGCGCGACAGGCGTACCTCCAGCGGCAGCACTCGGGGAACTGCGTGCCGGATTGGACATTTCCAGCTGCCACTGTGTCATACCCGCCAATTGGTCAAGCAATGGATACGCATAGCGTTCGCGCACTCGCTCAAAGGTGGCTGTGCCCGCCGCCTGTGCCTTGATACGACCGTCAACAGTCGTAATTGAGAGCTTCAGCGGTCCGCCTAACGCGTCTGCCCTGATATCCGTGCCAGTCACATCCCGTTCGGTGAAACGCAGGCTGCCACTAACGTTGTCAAGCACCGGGATTTCGCCGCCAAGATCGATGTTGTTGCCGGTGAATACGAGTTCTCCCTTCACCTGTGTGCCGTCTGGTGCGTCCAGCGGAATTTTCAGCGCGAGGTTAAGACGACCAGGCCCGCTGCCTTTGGCACCCTGCAAAAATCCGTTTAGCCAAATGTTCACCGGACTGTTCACCGCCCAGCGCAGCAAACCATCAAGCGAGCCTGCGGTAGCGCCGGAAATTTCGAGAACGGCGGGCTGCGCGAGGGTGTCCAGCATCCTGACCTGAGTGGGTCCGATGGGCACGTCAGCGATGCTGGCGCTCGCTACCTGCGCCTCAATTTTTGCGCCGCGAAAGGTCAGTTTTGTGTTGATTTTTTCAGCGCGCGACCAATGATCTGCATAGTCAAGAATGCCCCCGGTCACCTGTGCATTAAATTCAAAAATGCCCTGCTCATCGTTGCGAAACGGAAAATGCCAAAGCGGTCCTTTGACTTGAAAGTCTCCCGTTTGCATCGTGCCCGCGATGATCGCCTGACGCAGCCAGCTCCGCGTAGCCGGATTCAGCGAGGTAGGCAGGTAACGATGCAGAGCGGTAGCCTCAGCTCGCGAGAACGTACCACTGAGGTTCGCCACGCCTGGCCCGAGCAGATCGCTATGCCAGGTGCCGCTGAAGCGGCCAGCGGCGTCCGCATTCTCAAACTCCGCGCTCTTGACATCAATGGTCGTGACGGTTTTGCCTTCCGCATCAACTGTGCGTTTCCAGCTAAATTTTCCGCGCAGTTGGTCAAAGCTCAGCGGGGCGTCGAAGTGCTTGCCAAAATCGAGGACGGTGGCACTTTTATTGCGTTCTGTTTTGCTTTTCACCTGCGGTTCACCGAGCGCAAATTCACCCTCGATGGACGAACCCTTGATAGCGCCCGAAAGTCCGGCGACACCGGGCACGCCCACATGCTCTTTCCACGACAGTGCGCTCAGGTCAGCGCTTCCTTCGACGAAAAAGCGCTCATGTCGCGTGTCAACGGGTGGCCCCTGATCACGCCATTTAATGTCGACGTTCTGCAATGAGCCGGTCGGCTGTGCTGCCTGCAGGCGCGACACCAAATCAACATTGATCGGCAAGGATTTGGCAAGTGTCGCGATCCCGCCAAGTTCAACGGCCGACATGCGCACTTCGCCGCCCGTCATGGCGTCGCCGCGATAATCAATCAGTACTTCACCGTTGGCGAGCGGCGCTTTGACGCCCCCCGACGTCACTGCGTTGACGTCCCGAATCGACCAGCGCTCCTGCGTTTTCACCGCGCTTGCATCGCCTCCGCCAACCGCCTTGCTGCGCCACGAGAGTCGTCCCGAAATCGACGTCAGATCGAGTGGATCGTAGCTCGAACCGGGCCTGGCTGCTGCCGCACCCGATGTGGCCAACGCAGCACCCTTGTTGGGCGTGGCAATGGCCGGGAAGCGCAGCTGCGCGTTCTTGACCACCATGTCGGTGGTCACTGCAACGGCTAGTCCGCGCTCAAACTCGAACCACGACTGAAGTCCGCCCTCGCCTTTCGACAGGGCAATCGGCAGTGGCAAATAACGGGTGAGCGCGCCAAGGTTGGCATAGTCCGCCCGAACGTAGGCCAGCCCGTCCCACTCGCTCACTTTGCGCACGTTACTGCCCACCAGTTCAGCGCGAATATCGAGTGGCGCAGCCAGCTCAGCGGGCGGAACGGCTGTCATGCCGACGCGGTGTGTGTCGCCGCTGTTTTGCATGCGAACGTTAACGTTGGTAAGCCGCAGTGGCGGCAACTTGCGCCAGTCATCCACCCATTCGATTTCACCGCCCACAATTTGCACCAGACGCTGCTTCAACAGCCACTCTGGCAGCGCAGCGTCGCCCTCAACCTGACTGGCAAGATCAAGGTCAATACCCGCGATGGTCAAAACATTTTCAGCCGTGCGCCGCACCACAACGCGCGGCGCGCGCACCGTCAAAGCGGTCAAACGCGGCTCCAGAAAAATCAGCGAGCGCCATGAGATCGTGGTGTTGACCTCCGGCAGCTGCAACAGCACCCGGCCGCGTGGGTCAAGCATTTGCAGGCGCGTGAGTTTCAATTCTGGTGACCAACCATCCCAGCCCGCTTCAAAACCGCCGATCACCACCCGCTGCCCGGAAAGGCGCGACAGTTCACTGACCAGCCGGGGACGGAAACTGTCCGCGTTCGGGATGAGCCAGAAGCGTGTCAAAGCGACCGCCGCAATAAACAGCACCGTGGCCAGCACGACGAACCAGAAGGTTACGCGAACGCCATGCCCGGTCCAGCGCCGCAAAAATGACACTTGACATGCAGTTTGCCCGTTTGCCACGCAGGGCTTCACTGAGTCGGTAACGATGGCGGGCTTCTCCTGAAGACGGTGCGGCATACTGACAGCATTGTATCGACGGCAACCGATGTGGATGAGACTCTGGCCATAGACAAAGCGTTCAATTACAGTCACTTTGCGCAGCGCGTCGCACGCCGCGAGGCAGCGCTTGTGAACAGGGTTCGGGCGACAGTCAGGCAACGACCCGCTGTCACGGACTGGGCGCGTCAGCTTGCGCTGGTAGGCAGCGCCGACGTCGACGGCGTGCTGCGAGCGATGCGCCGTGAGCTCATGCTGCGGACCTTGGTGCAGGATTTGGCGCTCAGTACGCCGTTCGAGACGTTAGTTGAAGATTTGTCCAATTTCGCTGACCTTGCGGTCGGTGCCGCCACCGCAGCGCATAGCCAGGATATCTTTGGCCAGCGCCAGCCGCCGTATGGCTTTTCTACGGTTGCCATGGGAAAACTGGGGGCTCGCGAGCTCAACGCGTCGTCCGACATTGATGTTGTGTTCATCTGCGACGAGCCGAGCGCCGATGCGATGGATTCGCTCAACTTGCTCGCCCGCCGCGTGACGCGCACACTCAATCAGGACATAGAAGGCGAGTTTGTATTCCGGGTTGACACCCGGCTTCGTCCGTATGGCGACGCCGGTCCAATGGTGCCGACCCTGGATTTTCTGGAACAGTATTTCGTCGCTCAGGGCCGCATGTGGGAGCGGATTGCGTGGCTCAAAGCACGGGTGGCTGCGGGAGAACTTGCCGCGCCGCTCGCGGCCTTGACGGCACCGTTCGTGTTCCGTCGTTACCTCGACTTCGATGCAGTGGCCGGCATGCGTGAGCTTCACGCGCAGTTGCGCGCCGAAAAAAATGATCAGCACAACATTAAACTCGGTCGCGGTGGGATTCGCGAGCTGGAGTTTGGTGCGCAGTTGCGGCAACTGGTTCGCGGGGGCCGCGACGCCAGCCTACGGATCAAGGCGACGATGCCTGCACTCGCGGCGCTTGCGGTCGCCGGAAAGATCACGCTCAATCAGTTGCAGCTGTTATCGACGCACTACCGTTTTTTGCGTCGTGTCGAACACGTGTTGCAGTACCGTGATGATCTGCAAACACAGACGCTGCCGCGCGATGCGCAGGAATTGGGCTGTCTGGCGGACGTGCTTGGATTTGCGACGAGCGATCAGTTCTCACTGCACCTGAAAAACGTTCGCGATGACGTCGCCGAATTTTTTGACGGCACGTTGACTGGCGCGTTCGGAGTGAGCGACGACACGGCGGCGCGGATTGCAACGCGAGCGGCGTCCACCGCCGAAAGCAGTGCCGACAACAGCGATTCTGCAGTCATTGGCCGCATGACGGAAAGCGGCTATCTTGACGCGTCCGCCTGCCTTGCCTACCTGCGCGCCACGCTCGCCAGCGCCCGGGTGAGCGCGCTGCCCGCAACAAGCCGCGAGCGGTTTGTGCAGCTCGTAGAAGCGACCGTCCGCTACGCCGGTACCACGCCGTTACCCGACGCGGCCTGTAAACGCACGCTGGATTTGCTGCTGGCCGTGGCATCACGTTCCAGCTACCTCGCCTTAATGATTGAGCGGCCCCAGGTGCTTGACCGCGTGATTGATCTCGCCGCCGCCAGCGACTGGGCGTTGCGCTATGTGACGCTGCATCCGCTGCTGCTTGATGAGCTCATGGATGGGCGCACGCTCGGTACGCCGATTGACTACGGCCAATGGCGGCGAGAATTGACGGCGCAACTTGTTGCTGCGGGCAACGACGCTGAACGCGGGATCGATGCGATCCGCCACTTTCAGCAGGGCGAAACGTTTCGTTTGCTGCTGAAAGATATTGCCGGTTTGCTGGCGGTGGAAACGCTTTCGGATCATTTGTCAGCGCTCGCCGATACGGTGGTTGACGTGACGCTGCGACACCTGCTCGACGCCGCCCGCTTGCCCGTGTCCGCCCGCATGGCGGTGATTGCGTACGGTCGCTGGGGCGGCAAGGAATTGGGCTACGCCAGCGACCTTGATCTGATTTTTTTAATGCCCGACGAGGCGACGGCCGACCGCGATCAGCTCACTCGCGTCGCGCAGCGCCTACAAACCTGGCTGACCGCGATGACCGCTGCGGGTCGCGCCTACGATATCGACGTGCGTCTGCGCCCCGACGGCATCAGCGGTCTGTTGCTGTCAAGCGTGTCTGCGTTCGCGCAATACCAGCGCGACAAAGCCTGGACCTGGGAGCATCAGGCGTTGACGCGCGCACGATTCGCGGCAGGCGATCCCGCGACGGGAGCGGCGTTCGACCCAATTCGCGATGCCATAATCGCCACACCGCGCGACTGGCCCAATCTGCGTGATGAAATCATTGCGATGCGCGGCAAAGTCGAAGACGGGCATCCCAACAAAAAACGCGACCAGCAGTTTGACATCAAACACGACAAGGGCGGCCTGGTCGATCTTGAATTTGCCGTGCAGGCACTGGTGCTTCGGTACGGCGCAACACAACCGGCCATGCGCGCCAACCACGGCAATATCGCGCTGTCCGTCCGTGCCGGTGAGCTCGGTTTGGTTGGGCTGGACGTGGGCGCAGCAGCGGCGGCCGCCTATCGCACGCTTCGGTCAAGGCAGCACGCGCTGCGGCTTCAAGGAGCCGAGCGGGCATCGGTTCCAGTTGGTCAACTGAGTGCCGAAAGAGCGGCGATCCGGGCCTTTTATGACGCGGTGCTGACCTCACTGTAGCGGTTCCGTTGGATCGACCGTGCCACCGTCCCCGTGGACATGCAATTCACGCTGTGACGTTTAACAGCTTATTGCTGTCAGTGCTTTTCTTATTGGGCGTAAGCATCGCTTTAGCCTACAGTCGAGTATTGCTATAAATCGGACTTTAGCCCAACCTTAATGGGCATTTCGATGCAAAGCTGTATGCACGAAGCGATACTTGAGGCGCGCTGCGTGAAACAGCGGAGGTTGCAGTGATCGACTTCAACGTCTGTGCGCCTTCGTACCTCCACTATTGGCTGATTCGGCTACGCTACGGCTATGGTCATGGTCACGGCTGCGGGCCACGGGATTGGGCTGCGCAGTTACACCCGCTGACATAGCCGTTGCGCAGTTCGCCTCCCGCCTTCTCTGAATTTGGATTACGGATCCCTTGCTCATGCACAACCTCTATGTGGCGCGCGTCGCTATGCACCTATGAAGATAGTCGTAGCCCTGGGCGGCAACGCGTTGCTGCGGCGCGACCAGCCGCCCACCGCCGAGAATCAGCTGGCAAATATTCGTCGCGCTGCTGCGCAGCTGGCACGGGTCGCCAGCGACCATGAGCTGGTGCTGACGCATGGCAATGGGCCCCAGGTCGGCCTGCTGGCATTGCAGTCAGCCGCCTATTCAGCAGTACAGGCCTATCCGCTTGATTTGCTCGGGGCCCAGACCGACGGAATGATTGGTTATCTGCTTGAGCAGGAGTTAGCCAACCTGCTTCCGCCTGAGCGCGTGGTGGCGACCTTATTGACGCGTGTTGAAGTCCGCGCCGATGACCCGGCGTTCAAGGTGCCGACCAAACCGATCGGGCCGGTCTACACGCAGGCCGAATCTGAACGTGTCGCTGAGCAAAAAAAATGGGCGATGGCAGCCGATGGCGGTGGATTCCGACGCGTCGTAGCGTCACCCAAGCCGGTTGCAGTCCTGGGACTTGACCCCATCCGCTGGCTGCTGGAGCGCGGTGCACTGGTGATCGCCGCAGGTGGCGGCGGCATACCCGTCGCGCGGGGCGATGATGGCCACACGCTCCATGGCGTCGACGCCGTGATCGACAAAGATCTGTGCAGCGGTCTGCTCGCGCGTGAACTTCATGCCGAATGCCTGATCATTGCCACTGACGTCAAGGCAGTTTTTCTCGACTGGGGCACGCCCACGCAACGCGCGGTGGGCAAGGTGTCACCCGCCGCATTGGCACGCCACACGTTCCTGGCTGGATCGATGGGCCCCAAGGTCGAAGCCGCAGTCAATTTTGTGCTTAGCACCGGCAACCGGGCCTTGATTGGCTCACTCGATCAGATCGAAGCGATGCTTGCAGGTAGCGCAGGCACGGAAGTATGCGCCGACGGAGCCGACGTCGCGTAGCGTTCAACACGGCAACCGTCAAATTCTTTGAGACCGGACACGCGTCAACTCGCCGCGTCGCCTCGAGTCACGCCGTAGATGTGCCAGACAGCGATGAACATCGCAGCGATGGCCGGCCCCATCACAAAACCATTGATGCCAAACACTGCGATGCCACCCAACGTGGTGATCATCACGACATAATCCGGCATGCGGGTGTCTTTGCCGACCAGAATGGGTCGAAGCAAGTTATCCACCAGGCCGATCACCAGCAAGCCCCAGGCACCGAGCGCGATGCTTTGCCAATAAGCTCCCGCAAGGAACAAATACACCGCCACCGGAAACCACACCAAGGCGGCACCCACCGCCGGCACCAGCGAAAGAAAGGCCATTATCGCGCCCCACAATAGCGCCGCGCTAACGCCCAGAAACCAGAACGCTATGCCGCCAAGCGCGCCCTGAATCGCCGCTACCAGCAAGTTGCCCTTCACGGTCGCGCGAATGACCGTCGTGAACTTGGCAACCAACTCCCGCTTGTGCGCGGTCGCGAGGGGAATGGCATGGCGAACCGCCCGAGAAACCGCCTCGCCATCACGAATTAGAAAAAAAGCCAGGTAGAGCGTGATGAACAAGCTGGCGACAAACTCAAAGGTGTTCTGGCCAAGGCTGAATGCTTGCGTGGCGATGTATTGCGTGCCCTCTGATAACCCCTTGGTAACGCGCAGTTGAAGCTTGTCAAAATCGGTTAATCCCAAGCGGTCAAGCAGCCCGGTGACCCACGACGGCAGCGCGTCAAACACGCCGTGCAGATAGCTCGCAGGATTTAAGTCACCGGACTGAATCCGCTCATAGAGCCCTGCCGCCTCGCGCGCCATCGCCGCAGTGATCAACGCGAGTGGCAGGATGACAATGATTAACACCGTCACAAGCGTTAGAAACGCGGCCAGGGTACGCCGACCGTTCAAACGCGCAAGCAGCCAATGGTGCAACGGCGCGAAGAGCAATGCGATGATGGAGCTCCACATAATCGTTCCATAGAACGGCAGCAAAATCCAACCTAGAGCAACGGAGACCAAAACCAGGAGCACGAGGAGCGAGCGGTTTTCTGGGTAGCGAGGAGCGGGTGGGTCAGATGATTTCACGATGTTTCCAGAATTGAGTCGTGTGATCGCAGGTAAGCGCCAGGCAGCAACGGGGTCAGCACTTTCACGCCAGAATTTAAATGTACGGCGCGTTCAGCGCCCCGCACGTTTTGCATAACGTTAGCAAAGCCACTACATAGCGCGACGCGACGAGCGCAGCCCATTAGACACACACGAATGCAGCGACCTCGTTCGACGGCGCGCAAGCCGCGGAGCATACCGGTTCGCCGGTGTGTCCCGAAAGCTACGCTGGGACCCATCGCCAGTTGAGTATCTCTGGCAGATCTTCGCCATGCTCGCTGATGTAGAGCTTGTGACGCTCCATGTGCGCCCAATAACGTGCAGTGGCCGCTGCCACATGGTCGTGGAGTCGCGGAATGCGCCGGATTGCATCGAGCGCAAGTTGAAAGCGGTCCAGCTTATTGAGCACGACCATATCAAATGGTGTCGTGGTGGTGCCCTCCTCTTTGTATCCGCGGACATGAATATTGGAATGATTGCGCCGTTGATAGGTCAGCTTGTGAATCATCGCCGGATAGCCGTGAAAGGCGAAAATCACCGGAGCGCTGGTAGTGAAGAGCTCGTCAAACTCGTGATCTTGCAGGCCGTGCGGGTGCTCCGACGGCGGCTGCAACACCATCAAATCCACCACGTTGACCACGCGAATGCGGATGTCGGGAACGCAGGCGCGTAACAGCATGACCGCAGCCAGTGTTTCCAGCGTGGGCACGTCCCCCGCGCAGGCCATCACCACATCGGGTTCAACGCCCTCGTGGCAGCTCGCCCACTGCCAGACGCCAACGCCAACCGTGCAGTGCCGTGCAGCGGACGCCATATCCAGCCATTGCCATTCGGGTTGTTTTCCGGCAACGATGACGTTGATGTAGTTGCGACTGCGCAGACAGTGATCAGCAACCGAGAGCAGACAGTTCGCATCAGGCGGTAGATAGATCCGCACGATGTCAGATTTTTTGTTTGCGACATGATCGATAAACCCCGGATCCTGATGCGAAAAACCGTTGTGATCCTGTCGCCAGACGTGCGAGGTCAGCAGGTAATTCAGAGAAGCAATGGGTTTGCGCCACGGAATTTGCTTGCTCACCTTGATCCACTTTGCGTGTTGATTGAGCATGGAATCAACAATGGCGATGAACGCTTCGTAACACGAAAAAAATCCGTGACGCCCGGTCAGTAGGTAGCCCTCCAGCCAGCCCTGGCAAAGATGCTCGCTCAGCACCTCCATCACGCGGCCATTCACGCTCAAGTTGATATCGACGTCATCGATCTCCGCCATCCATACTTTGCCAGAAACTTTATAGACCTCGTCGAGTCGATTCGATGCTGTCTCGTCTGGGCCGAACATGCGGAAATTGGCGCTGTCCAGATTGAGTTTCATTACGTCGCGTAGAAACGTACCGAGCACACGGGTGGCCTCCGCCTTGACGCAACCCGGCGCGAGCACCGGCACGGCGTAGCGCTCAAAGTGCGGCATCACAAGTGGCCGCAGCAGCGCGCCACCGTTGGCATGCGGATTGGAGCCCATGCGCTGTTGCCCGGTCGGTGCCAGGACGGCGAATTCTTCGCGAAATTTACCCTGCTCGTCGAACAATTCGGGCGCGTCATAACTCTTCAGCCACGCCTCCAGCTGCACTAAGTGTTCCGGATTTTTGAAGTCTGCAATCGGCACTTGATGTGCTCGCCAGGTGCCTTCCATCGGAAGGCCATCGATAAATTTTGGTCCAGTCCAGCCTTTGGGTGTTACCAAAACAACCATGGGTGTGCGCTGCCGAACGGTGCTACCGAGCGCCCGCGCAGCGTGCTGGGTCTGGCGAATTTCAGCGAGGATCAAATCCAGCGTTCCCGCCAACGCTTGATGCACGAGCGTTGGCTCATCACCTTCAACAAAGTGCGGCTCGCAGCCGTAACCGCGCAACAAGTCGACGAGTTCCTCGCGACTGATACGCGCCAACACGGTCGGGTTTGCGATCTTGAAGCCGTTGAGATGAAGGATCGGCAACACCGCACCATCACGCGCAGGATTGAGAAATTTATTCGAATGCCAACTGGTGGCAAGCGCACCGGTCTCCGCCTCGCCGTCACCCACTACGCAAGCAACAATCAGATCAGGATTATCAAAGGCAGCGCCGTAAGCGTGTGCCAGTGAATAGCCCAACTCCCCGCCCTCATGAATCGATCCGGGCGTTTCCGGGGAGACGTGACTAGGGATGCCGAGCGGCCAGGAGAACTGCCTGAACAACCGTTGCAAACCATTGCGATTGCGCTCGATGGCCGGGTAGTGCTCGGTGTATGAG
>JANXNO010000639.1 GCA_025354075.1 Burkholderiales bacterium
AAGCACTCAGCCTGCGGTAGTCGTGGGTGGCACGGTTAAAGGATGAGCACTTTGTTTACCCTGCGCAATTTATTGATCGCAATCGCGGTGTTGCTTGCGGTTGCGATTGGCATCGAGACGGACTGGGGTGCCAATCTTTCGACGCCCCAGCTTCAGGCGCGTTCGGGTGGCATCAAACACGATACCGCTGCCGTTTTGCCGGACTTCCGGCTGAGCTCCGAGTCAACGACATATGCGCAGATCGTTGACCGGCCGCTACTGAACCCCAGCCGACGGCCTGCGCCGACACAACTGGTGACCGCCGCGCCAGAACCGCCCAAGCCGCAGGTGCGTCGGGGCCTGTATCAACTTATTGGGATCACCGATCTGGGCTCCGTAAAAATTGCGCAGCTTCGCGAAGTGGCGTCAAATCGCGTCAAAAGTGTCCGTCTGGGTGATCAGTTACAGGAAATGACGGTGGCGAAAGTGGATGCCACTCAGGTAACGCTGGCGTTTCAGGGGGAAACGGACGTGATCGAGATGGCAAAGTTCACCGTATCTGGTCGTGTTCCCCAGCCGCCAACACCACCGCCAGCGGCCCCTGCGCCTGTTGTTGCACAGGCGCAAACGGCGGTTCCGGTCATCTCGCAGCCCGAAGCCGCGGCCACGCCCGCACCTACAGATGTCACGCGAATGCTGGAAATGCGACGCGCTGCGCGTGCGGCGGGTGTCGCAGATCCTACCGATGCGGCGGTGATCGAAGAGCGCCGCCGTGCCTTTGCGGCCGCACGTTCGGGTCGACCACAACAATAACAACCTGGCGCTTTGAAACTTCCGTGGCTTACCCGACAGAAATCTGCGCCTGTTGATCATAATTTTCCGTGATGAACACTGACTCACCGACTGGATTGATAAAAATACTTATGAATAGCCGCCTGTACGCTTACCTTCCAATTTCGTTATCCGCAGTGCTATTCACTCTGGCTGGGTGTGCTGTCAACACACCGGGTCAAAACGGACCATCTGGGAACAGTGCGGACTTGACGCCAAGGGCAGCCGCGAGCGCCCCTGAGAGCTCGCTGCTTCGGGCCAGCAAACGCGATCTGAAGACTGTTGGCGAGACCGAAGACGCGTCGGTGTCTCGTGGGCCCAGCACAAGCGTTGACACCATGCTCGGCTCGGGAGTTACGTTCCGTTCAATGGCGAGCGATTCGCCGCGTGTAAGCGCGCCGGGCACGGGGCAGCCGGTTAGCCTCTCGTTTGAAAACGGTGATGTGCGGGAGGTCGTGCGCAATATCCTGGGTGATTTGTTAGGTGAAAATTACATCATCGACCCGCGCGTGCAAGGCACGATCACCATGAAGACGGCCAAACCTGTGCCAGCCTCTGACGCGATCGTGCTGCTCGAAACCATTTTGCGCGCAAACAATATCGGGATGGCGAAGGAGGGGGCCTATTGGCGCGTACTACCGTTGAACGAGGTGATCAAAGGCGTTGCGCGGCCCGTCACGGCTAACGCGCCAGGGATTACGGCTATTCGTGGCGCGAGTGTTGTGATTTATCCGGTCAAGCACATCGGCGCGAAGGAAATGTTACGTGTGCTTGAGCCGTTCGCGAAGGATGCACAAAGCTTGCGCGTCGATGAGCTTCGAAATCTGCTTTTCATATCCGGCCCGCAATCAGATACGGATCGCCTGATAGAAATCGCCGACATGTTCGACGTCAGCTTGTTGGCAGGTATGTCCTTCTCCCTCGTGACGCTACGCAGTGCGGACGTTACGCTCGTGATGGCCGATTACGAAAAAATTGTCGGTGGCGCGGCACTCAATCCGTTCGCTGGATTGCTACGCGTGGTGCCGATCGCACGTATGAACGCGGTAATGCTGATTTCACCCCAGCGTGAGGTGATATTGAATGCGCAGCAATGGATAGAGCGACTCGATAAGGGGGGCGACGCGGGAGGCGGTGCTCGTCTGTACGTGTATGAAGTGCAATTTACTCAAGCGGAAAAACTGCAGGCCACGCTACAACAGGCCCTGAGCGGGCGAGCTAATCCAGCCGCAGCCGCATCAGTAGCGCCAGGCCAAACACCGAACACCGTGTTTTCGCCGGTTTCGCCATTGCCGGGCCAATCGATTGTGACAGCTGGTAACACCGCAGCTACCCCTGTAGCGGTTGCACGTCCCCCCGTTTCTGGTGTTGCCGCGGCAGGTGGGCAGGCGATTGGGTTGGCTCGCAACGCAACGGTTATTGCTGATAAGGACCGCAACGCGCTCTTGATTGTCGCCACGCCGTCAGAGTACGCCGCCATTGAGATAGCCCTAAAGAAGCTCGATACGGCACCGAAAATGATCGCAATTGAAGTTCAAATCGCCCAAGTGGCCTTGACTGGCGATCTTAAGTTTGGCTTATCTGGAATGTTCAGCGGCAAACCTGATTCGCCGATAAACCGGCTCACGTCTGAGGGTGGTGTCGGGTCCATTAACAGTGCGACCACGACCGCCGGTGCAATAGTGTCTGGATTCAACTATACGTGGCAGGGAGCTGCCGCGAAGGCGATGCTAAATACGCTGCAAAACAAAGGCCAGTCACGAACTATTGCCTCACCGACCATGATGACGCTCGACAACCAAAAGGTCAGCTTTACCAATGGCACCCAAATTTCGGTGCAAACCCAATCAGTCGCTGGTAGCGCCGTGACGGGTGCTACGAATTCCTTTCAATACATCAATACTGGGCTGACCATCGTGCTGACACCCCGCGTCAGCGGCGACAATGTGTTTCTCGAAATTCAGCAACAAAACAGCAACGCGGTTGCGCGAACCGACGGTAATCCGAACCCGGATATCGTTCAAAATTCGCAGCAAACATCAGTGATGGTGGCTAACGGAGACACCATGCTCCTTGGCGGATTGTTTCTCGACTCAAGCAGTAATGGCAGTAGCGGCTTGCCCTTGTTGTCAACGATACCCCTTGTTGGCGGGTTGTTTGGCACGCAGAGCTGGAATTCAAACCGATCCGAGCTGGTAATGCTGGTTACGCCGCGCATCATGGCGACGACGCAGGATACGCGCGGCGTCGTGGACGAATTACGCAAAAAAATGCAAAGCATAGAGAATTTCGCGCCTACCGCGTCGACGCGAGAACTGCCAACGAGCGCCGATGACCGCGACATTCTCAATGGAGGGTCGCTACGAATCGCTCCAAGCGTCAATAAGCCGGAGCCGACCACTGGTGGGGCACCGTGATAAGACGTGAAATGCGACTGTCAAAAACTGAACGCCGTGCGTCAGTCACGCGCGTTGAGTGCAAATCGAGTCAAGGTGTAGTAAAAATGCAACACACACATTCTGATGAAATCATCAAAATACGGAATCAAAAGCAGCGCAGATATGCACTCGCATTGCTGTGTTCGGTAACGTTATTCGTTGCACCGTCGCTATCAGTGGCGGAGGCACCGGCAGTGACCCCAGTGGTGGTTGAACCCGTTGCTCAGCCACCGAAAGACAGCGCCGTCGCCACCCCGCCACCAGTCAAAAGTAACGGCGTTGTGGCTGCTACCCCGCAAGCTATCGTCGACAAGGCACGCTGGGAGGCGCGCGCGCTGGAGCGGGCAAGAGAGCGCTGGAAACTGATTGTTGAAAAGCGCTTTGACGATGCTTACAGTTACCTCACGGAAACGGGACGGGCGCTGCTTACGAAGGAGCAGCACGCAGCTCAACTCGACCGATTCGGATATGTGGACGGCGCGGTTGATAGAGCTGAATGCTCGGCCACAGTCTGCACCGTAAAGGCGCGCGGCACAATTACAATCAAGATACCAAAAATAGGTTCGCGTCCTCAACAACTCTTTCTCGATGAGTCCTGGGTGTTGGTTGGCGAAGAAATGTGGTTGCTACAGAAATGAAGTTCGGCTATAGTTTGAACATAGCGGGTCTCTCAAGACTTAGAGAAAAACAAATCGCTGTTGGTTCTAGATATATATCGTTACTCAATTGAGGAGTTCTACAAATAATGAAAATGCTTAAACATACATCAGTAGTTGCAGCCCTAGCGGCAGCAGGTGCTGTATCGTTTGTCGGCAGCGCTTCAGCTGTAGGCGTTAACGTCGACGGTCTGGGCGAAGCCCTTATTTACCCGTACTACACGGCGCGCGGCGGTAACGCTACGCTCCTGTCGCTGGTTAACACTACTACGCAAGCCAAAGTTGTTAAAGTTCGTTTCCGTGAGGCTAAAAACTCCGAAGACGTACTTGACTTTAACTTGTACCTTTCGCCCTACGACGTGTGGACCGGTGGCGTATTCGCTAACGGTGCCGGTGCGCGTTTAATTACTTCTGACACCAGCTGTACGGCTCCGGCTAAGACGGCGTGGATCGCACTCGGTGGCGGCGCTTACGCAGTTGATTTCTTCAAGTTTGCATACGAAGCGACTGATGGTGATACACAAACTCTTGATCGTACGCTCGAGGGTTACGTTGAAGTCATCGAGATGGCGACAATTTTGTCATCCGGAACGGTTAGCGGCCCTATCTACAAGGCCCTGAAGCACGTTGCGGGTGTAGCGCCTTGCGGTTCGGATATTCCTACCGGTTCCAGCACAACCATCGGTGACGGTATCGTTGCGCCAACAGGTGGCTTGTTCGGTGCGTCTACTTACGTGAGCCTCGGCAACGGTGCTGCCACGTCGGTAAATGCAACTGCAATGAACGGCTTCGGTCGTACCGGTCGTATCACGCCTTCTGACAACGTTTCGCCGAATCTGTTTGATCATGGATCAGCCATTGCTGCTGTGACAACGCCGACACAAGTCGTAGTCGCAAACATGACTGTCGCGATTGATCCAGTTATTGAAGGTACGCAGACCATCTCGGCTGCTCGCGCTACCTCAGCTGCAATTACGTCGTCAAACGTATACGGCGAGTATGGCTACACTGCGGATCTGTCGATCGCGTCTGATTGGGTTATCACATTCCCAACGAAGAGTTTCTTCGTAAACCGTGCGGTTGCATTGGCTCCATTCTCCAAGATTTGGAACAAGACGACTAAAACTGCTTGCGAAACAGTTGCTCTGACGAGTACGGATCGGGAAGAAGTGCGTGCCTCTGGCCCAGGTGTTGGATTCTCACCAAAACCGCCTGATGCCGATCCGAATTCACTGTGCTATGAGGCAAACGTCATCAGCTTTGGTTCGGGCGCGAAGGCAACCGGCGCAAGCGGCGTTCTGGCTTCGGCTAACACGCTGTGGTTCGCTGGTACGCAGGGCGCGAGAGACGGCGGTTGGCTTGACCTCCAGTTCACAGGTGTGAATGCCGCGGCAGGAGTTCCAGGTGCTTTAGTAGCTGGCTTGGATCTGACCTCTGGTGCCCCAATCGCGCCAGGCTCGGTGACGTTCGTTGGTCTCCCAGTTGTTGGTTTCTCAGCATCTGGTATCAAGGTTACGGCCCCGGCAGCTGGCTTGCCACGTGACAATTACTCAGCTTCTGCTAACTTGGCATTTAAGAAGAACATCAAGTTCGGCATTCAGTAGCCACAACGAAACTAGGGGAACCACCACACTGGTAGCAGTGTGGTGTACTGATGAAAATCGCCACCCCTAAGAAAAACTAAAACGGGCGAAAGCCCGTTTTTTTTCGTCCCATCGCACTCATGATTTTGCCCTCAAGATAAAAAACACCGTAGCGACTACAATATTGATTGGTCTAGCTATGTAAATGACATTGCGTACGACGGGCTGCGATGCCTTTTGGCGTCGGCCGCCAAGGAACTTAGTGGATGCGAAGGCAGCCTCACTCAGTCCCAGCGACTATTAACTACGGATTGTTAATGGCAGCAATAATTCCAGTGGTCAATGAAACGTTCACCCGACCACGGTGAAGAGATTTCAGAAGAAAATCGATACAAGCATCAACAACTTACAAGTGATCAACGAGATTTTTTTGGTGATAACTGAGCAAATAAATATATCAACCGCCAGTTGCAACCGCGTCGCTTAAAGTGATTGTCCAACCATGCAGCGTTTAATTTCCGCTTCTCTACTTAGAGTCACCACAAATATTACAAACTGGTTCGTCTCGTTCCGGTTTCTATCGAAAGACCGGAGGCTAGCTGCAGCACCGCAAATCTTTGCAGTAACCATAGCAGCGCTGATATGCGGGGGCATAGCGCAAGCTCAGCAGGCACCTCGATGCGTGGCGAACGCAGCTTGTCAACTCACATCTACATCGCTAGAGTTTCGCCATAAAGCCACGGGGGTTTATTTCATGACCGCTTGTAGCAACGAAATTGCCGTTCTAGATGCGAACCCACTGCTATTTGAGCGAACCGGGCAAACGCTACCGGTTAACGCCGTAGCAGCAGCGCCCACGTTAGATACGATGAGCCGGTACCTGTTTGGGCCCGTAGCTTCGCCGGTAGCCTTGCCGACTCGACATTTTTACACGGCTATCAAAGCAGAAAATGATCAATTAGCCTCGACGCTAGCGCAATTGGCAAACCCTGCAGTTGCTTGCCTCGAAGCTACAGACCTCGGATTTGTTAGTGCCCCGACGGGATTGACGCTTGACAACTCTACGCCGCCAAAATTGATTGCTATTGCCGAAAACATTTCGTGTCCAGCTGGGACCGCCCCAGTATGGCGCGCGTACAACGAAGTGGTGCCGCAACACAGATTTACGTCAAGTTATTCGTTTTTAAATTCCTCCATCTTGCCTGATACGCAAGCTACGAGTCCTTCTGCATGGAAAAACGAAGGGGTAAAGTTTTGCATACCTTCGGTGAAAAGCGTCTTCACAGTTACCAGCAGCGGCGGAGCACCGGCTGTCGCAGCTGGAGGGCTCGGTACCCTCAATATGGCGATCACCAATTCTATTCCCAGTGCCACAACATCAGGCACCACTCCGGTTTTACGCCTCGCGTTGCCAGCCAACTTGACCGCAACCGTTGCGGGTTACAGCTGCACCAACGAATCCGGCTCGCTCGCAAGCGGTTTGCTAGTGGCTTGCAGTCTGACTGCCATCGCTGGCTCAACGCCATTGACCGTGGTTGTCACGCTTACCGCAAACACCGCCTACGTTACGTCCGGGACGCCCACGTTACGCGCAACTGTCGCGCCGACCGATGCTGTAACTGCGGAGTACGATCCAAGCGCGTGCCTAAAAAATGCGACGCCTTACATCGGTTGTTTCGTGCAAACACTAAGCACACCGCCGACTGGCGGAAATGGCGCGTTGCCCGCTATTGCCTCTTTGACCTTCGAGGTCTTATCGCAGGCATCCGGCAACCCAAATCAAGCAAATATTAGAGCTACTTTCCTGTCAACGGTCGGGAGTCAGAATCTATTGTTGTATGCCCAATCGCGATCCGCAGGCGGAGGGGCTTGGGAGAGTGCAGGCGCTCCAAACACCAATC
>JANXNO010000679.1 GCA_025354075.1 Burkholderiales bacterium
ATCATGTTCAGACGGTTGTCGCGCCAGTATTGTTCGACCGGAAAGTCGCGCGTGTAGCCGTATCCACCGTGAATCTGGATCGCGAGCGAATTCGCCTCAAGGCACCATTCACTCGGCCAACTTTTCGCGATGGGCGTGAGCACTTCGAGCAGCAGTTTCGCGTCTGCGAGCGCCTCGCCTTCGCCGGTATGCGTTTCGTCCACCAGGCGCGCGCAATAAAGCTCCAGCGCCAGCGCGCCTTCGCAATACGCCTTCTGCGCGAGCAGCATACGTTTGATGTCGGCGTGCTCGATGATAGGGATCGGCTTTTGCTCAACGGCCTTGCCGCCTGTGGTAATTGGGCGGCCCTGTGTGCGTTGCTTCGCGTAGTCGAGCGAGGCCTCATAGCCCGCCATGCCGAGCATCGTCGCTGCGAGTCCGACGCCGATACGTGCTTCGTTCATCATGTGGAACATGCAACGCAGGCCATCGCCCGGCTTGCCGACGAGGTAGCCGACTGCACCCGCCTTGCCGTCCGGCTTGAACTTGCCTTCGCCGAAGTTGAGCAAGGCGTTCGTCGTGCCGCGCCAGCCGCATTTGTGATTGAGGCCAGCGAGCGCTACGTCATTCCTTTCGCCCGTCAGCTCACCGTATGTGTCGACGATTTTCTTCGGCACGATAAACAGCGAAATCCCCCGCGTGCCCGGAATCAGCTTTCCTTCCGCATCAGGAATCTTCGCCAGCACCAGATGCACGATGTTCTCGGTGATCTCATGCTCACCACCCGAGATCCACATCTTGTTGCCAGTCAGGCGATAACGTGGGCCTAGCGGATCGTTTTCATCGTCCGGTTCAGCGCGCGTCGCAACGTCCGACAGCGACGAACCCGCCTGCGGTTCGGACAAGCACATCGTGCCCATCCAGCGGCCCGCGAATTCGTTTTTAGCGAACACCTGTTTCTGCATCTCGGTGCCGTGCACCATGATCAAGTTCGCGTTGCCGACCGTCAACATTGCCCAGCTGATGCTCACCGACGCCATGCTGAAAATCGCGTTCGCCGACGCCTCCACCG
>JANXNO010000030.1 GCA_025354075.1 Burkholderiales bacterium
CAACGCTTGATGCCCAGAAACTAGTTGTCTCGCACGTACAGCCGCAGCCAGAGACAATTCAAACCGATTTCCAATTTGACCCAAGCAATCTTCAACGGTAATTCGCGCCATTACGCTCCCCTTTTGTTTGAATGGTGTGCAACAGGTATGCGACTACACCTGCGCCAATGACATGATTTTACCTAAGACGCTCCGCATACCTCAAATTCCGCTCACGCCCTCCATAGCCGGGTTGCCTGTGAGTCACGCTACACCAAGTAAACTGCGATGTACCAAACTGCTTGCAGTCGTACAAATGTTGCCACGCCTTACTGTATGCTGCGTGCAAGACTTTGGCAGCGCCCCAAAAATGCATCAATCCGCGCAGCCGACAAATGAAGACGTTGTCTTGGTACACAATGGGTTGCTAAATTACATGCATCGAAAAATATCTAATCCAAGCGCTCACTGGCGAACACCTACTCTGATCAGTTTCATTTTTGCGCTTTAAAGCGTGATGTGACGTATGTCAGTTGTTGCAAATCGCGCCCTTCCTCAAGGGTACAAATTACATAACTACCGGATAGACCGCGCAATCAGCCGCGGTGGGTTTTCCATAGTGTACCGAGCGGTGGACGACAACGGTACCGTCGTGGCAATCAAGGAATATCTCCCCAGCGGTCTCGTACTGAGATCGGAAGGCTCGCGAGTCCACGCCAGCTCTATAGAGAACCTCGATTCATTTCGCTTTGGCATGAAATGCTTTTTTGACGAAGGTAAATCGCTCGCAACCATTAATCACCCTAACGTAGTTCGGGTACTGAATTTTTTTCGTGCAAATGAAACCGTTTACATGGTGATGAAGTATGAAAGAGGGCGCACGTTGCAGCAATATATTCAAGGTAACCAAGGCATGCTGCCGGAGGGGCTAATCAGGCATGTTTTTTCGCGCCTGCTAAATGGCTTGCGGGAAGTGCATTCACGCCGCCTTCTGCACCTAGACATCAAGCCAGCTAACATTTATATTCGTACGGATGGCTCTCCAGTCCTTCTCGACTTCGGCGCGGCTCGTCAAGTGCTGGCGTCGCGAGGTACCCGAGTGACGCCAATGTACACGCCAGGCTTTGCAGCGCCAGAGCAATACAAGGAAGGCGACTCCGATAGGTTGGGGCCTTGGACAGATTTGTACGGCGTGGGTGCCTCACTATTTGCATGTTTCGCTGCATTTGCACCGCAAGCGGCAGACAGCCGACAAAAAGAAGATCATTACGTTGCCGCTAACAAACTATGGGCGGGCAAGTACTCGCCTCGTCTACTTTTGTTAGTGGATCAATGTCTCCGTCTAGACCCGCTGCAAAGACCACAATCAGTTTACCAAGTACAAAAAATGCTACTCGCCGCTCCAGAGCAGGTGAAGTTAACGCTTATCGCACGCATCACGCAGCGACTCGGGCTTGCATCGAACAGGAGAGATCGTGCGTAGATATTTCGCATGCCTCGCACGTGGTGCCGCGCAAGCGTGCTGTTATGCGCCCGTAAATTCGCGCTAATATGGAATTTTCGATCTTTCAGGAAACGCGGAGAGGCGGTAGAAAAGTCAATCAAGATCGCGTTGGGTATATCTATACGCGAGACGCGCTATTCGTTGTAGTTGCTGATGGTATGGGGGGGCACGTAGGCGGAGAGATTGCCGCTCACATCACCGTGCGTCTGTTACTGGAGCGATTTGAGCAAGAAGCAAAGCCTGTATTGGCTTCGCCAGTGCTCTTTTTGCAAAACGCGTTGAAAGCTGCTCACACGGCGCTTGCCGACTATGCGCAGCGATTTCGCCTTGTCGACACACCGCGCACTACCTGCGTCGCATGCGTAATTCAAGACGATTCTGCCTATTGGGCGCACGCAGGTGACTCTCGGCTGTATCACGTCCGCCGAGGCTCGCTATCCGCCCGAACGCGCGACCACTCCAAAGTGCAGTATTTGCTGGACAATGGCGTAATCACCGCCGCAGAAGCGGGCAAGCATCCCGACCGTAACAAGGTATTCAGTTGTCTTGGAGGCGCATTTGAGCCAACTGTCGACTTCTCACCGAGAGTGCCATTGATGGCAAACGACCTCTTATTATTGTGTACCGATGGGTTGTGGAGCTCTTATAACGACGGTGAATTGGTTGCCCGCATGGGACAAGCAGAGTTGAGCAAAGCTACCCCCGAAATACTTAACGATGCGGAGCGTCGAGCGGGTGCTGACTGCGATAACCTGAGCATCATCGCAGTCAGATGGGCTGGCAGCTCGGGCGAGTGGGCAGACACCTACACAACGACCCACACAGAAACGCTAGCCATGGGCGAGTTCAGCACCCAGATGGATCGGACTATAACGCTGGCTGAGCCAAGCACAGGACGTCGCGCACTTAGCGACTCCGAAATCGAGCTCGCCATCAAGGAAATTCAGGAGACCTTGAATCGACACGGAAGCACTTGAACGGATCGTATTCCTGGATACCGAGACAACGGGACTCGACCCGCGTCTTGGACATCGAATTATCGAAATTGCTGCGGTTGAAGCCATTAATCGGCAGCTTACTGGTCGATCCGTACACTTTTACATCGATCCCGAGCGTGAAATCGATGCCGGAGCGACGGCAATACACGGATTTACGTGGGACGATCTGCGTGGCAAAGCGAAGTTTTCTAATGTCGTCGATCCTGTCCTGCGATTTCTTGCCGCGTCACGCGTGGTCATTCATAACGCCGCGTTCGATTTAGCGTTTCTCGACAGTGAGTTGGCCAGACTTCGACTGCCCCCAATGGGTAAGCGCGATTTCACTGTCGAAGACTCACTAGCGCTGGCGCGCAAACAATACCCTGGCAAACGAAACTCCCTAGATGCGCTCTGTGATCGTATGGGCGTTGACAATAGACAGCGCAACCTGCACGGCGCTCTTCTTGACGCCCGCTTGCTGGCAGACGTTTATCTTGCGATGACAAGAGGCCAGGGCTCTCTCGAAATCGCGCTTCCAGATATTAAATTTCCAAATTTTTCGTTCGAAAACATTTTGATCAGAGGCGAGACACAAACGCATATTTTTTCAGTCGATGTCTCGGATGAAGACCGCGCAATTCATGAAAAAGTCACCGCAGGCGTTGCCAATCAATCCGGCGTGTCCCACGACTGGTAGCACTATTCTCGACCGCGTCAAGCGCGTTGCGCAACGACGCCAGAGCGCGCCGCTGCGAAGTAAACGTTTGCTCTACGAATTGCAGACTATCCCGGAGATTTGTTTAAGCGAATATCGAGATCGACTGGATCCAAAAAATTTAGCTTGGCCACATTGCCTGTTGAATTCGCGCTGCCACCGGTTGCGGTACGGAGAATCATCGATCACCCCATCAATGACGGCTTCAGGCAAACCATGCTTGAGGGCATCAGAGCCACCGCAACCGTTAACGCAAATTCACCCACACCACAAGAGAAGTGGCCCCACTTGTTAAGACAGTGGGTGGGTATTGCTAAGGTGGATTCACTGAAGGGTTGATGGGACAGTTCGAGTTATCCATGGGGGCGCGCGACGAGCTAGCCCTACAAG
>JANXNO010000059.1 GCA_025354075.1 Burkholderiales bacterium
ATGCCGTAACGCCAGTCGCCTGCGTGGCGCAGCAGTACCCATGTCTGTGCGCCTAAGGCTGCGGCCAAATGCGCGGCACCCGTGTCGATGCAGATGACCAGATCGAGGGTGTCGATCAGCGCGGCCATTTGCGTGAATTCGATAGTGTCTGCTGTCCAGTCGATCACGTTTTCAGCGTTGAGCGGAGGCGTACCGTGTTGCAACGAAACCCATGTTAGGTCGGGGTGCGATTCGACGAATCTGCGCATCAAACGCGGCGGAATGGAGCGGTCGGCCATCTGGTTGTCCTGGCCTGCCAGTTGGCCTTGCCAGACGATGCCGATGCGTTTTCTGGCTGCCTCTCCCGCAAGCGGGGGAGGGTTGGGGTGAGGGCGGTCGGCGACGGCATCAAACCTTGCTTCCCATGCCGCAACATCACTTTCAAGCGTTCGCAAATACCGCTCGGGCGCGGGCAGGCTTTCAAGCGTAATGCCGAGCGCCGAGGGCAGCGACCACAGCGCCGCCCAGCAATCAAACTGCATCGTCTCATGCTCACCCAGCGCGATCACCCGCACGTCAGCGAACGATTGCAGCATCAACGCGACTTGCGACTTGGGTACGGCGAACGTGACCTCCAAGCCGCGCGCAACGACCATCGGCACGAATCGCGCGAACATGAATGTGTCGCCGAGTCCCTGTTCGCACATGAGCAGAATGCGCTTGCCTTGCGACGATTCACCCTTCCAGATCGGAGCGCCCGGAATCCTTCCGGGAGGTTGCGTTTGCGGAAATTGCAGACGCAATTCGTAATCGGCGAATCCCTGCATGTAGTCGCCTTTGGCGAGCAATGAAAACGTGCGATTCCAGCGTGCGTAATCGAAACCCGGTGCGAGTTCGAGCGCTCGGTCAAATGCGGCAATCGAGCCGTCAATATCGTTCATCGAACGCAGATTGAAGCCCAAATTGTTTAGCGCGCCGAGGTGTTCCGGGTTCAAGGCCAACGCCTGATCTGCTGCCCATCGGCCTTCATCGTAACGGCCCGCGCTCCACGCAGCAGCGCTCACATTGCTGAAAAATTCTGGCTCGTTGTCGGCTATTTTTAGTGATCGCCACATCAACTCCAATGCCGCCGACGGCTGCCCGGCCTGATACTGCGACAAGCCTGCGAAGTGCAGCGCCGTTGCGTTCTCGGGCTCCTGTTGCAGCACACGCGCGTAGCGTTCAACGGCGTCGGCGATGTTGCCCGCCTCGTGCAGTTGCAGGGCTTCACCGAGCAATGCATCCACGTTGAGCACAGCGACCGCGACGGGAGTCGCGCCAATCTTGCCGTGACATTCCTTGTAGCGCTTGCCGCTGCCGCAGGGGCATGGATCGTTGCGCGATGCGGGGGCTTTGATCTGGGCTACGGGTTCAACAGTCGTAAGGGGCTTCTGCAACGCATCCAGTCGCGAGCGCAATTCAAGCGATTGCGGGTCGCCAGGTAACGCAGCGAGCCGTCGTGCAACAAACGCTTGCGCCACGCTTTCGCGCTTCAAATCCAGCAGATTTTTTGTGAGAGCGCCGAAGCCCAGGCCCTGCGCAATCGCATCTGGCGCGGTCTGCGCAAACGCCACCAGCTCGGCCTCATCCAGTACTCGCCAGAAATTGAATACACCGTGAAAGCCAAGCGTCGGCCCCAGCGGACGGTTTACGTCGAACGAAAATCGATCCGCCACGCGCTCATCAGCGAATGCAATGCCGTATTTGGTTTCGAGCACTTCACGATGACGAATGCAAATCGCAGTGTCTTCGTTTTCGTCCGCGTTGAGCGTAAGTTCCGGGTTGGACAACGCCTCAAGCAATCGTTTGGAGCGCAACGAAAATCCGCCATTGCCGACCCGAAAATCGCCCGATTCATGCGGCCACTTCGCGCCGATGTAGTCGTAGTTCCAGAACTCATCTGCCCACGCGCTGCCGTCTATGATGAAACCGTCCCACTGCACCACCAACGCGTAATCAGTGGTGATGTGCTCGCCTAGCTCCTTCAGCACGAATTGCGAGTACGCGGCACGTGAACGGATCGATGCGATCTGCACCACCTCGATGCCATCGCGTTCAATGGCGACATCCGTCAACAGCAATACGCGCGCGACCGGAAGCTTTGCGGCCGAGCGTGCGAGCGCATCGGCGGCGAGCTGCGGGTAGGCGCAGTCGATGGCGACGAGCGTGATTGCGTTTGCTGTGTTCACTTCAATCCCTCGTAAAGCAGTCGAACCCCCAGCAACAGCAAACACGCCAGTGTCACTCGTCGAAAGATCACGTCGTTGATCACGTTGTTGAGTCGTACGCCGAGCCACACGCCCATTGGCGCGAAGGGCATGAGCACCAGTGCGGTGCCGAGATTGGCAACGCTCAGCTGCCCGAGCAGCGCGAAAGGGATCAATTTTGTAAAGTTGACGACGGTAAAAAACACGATGGTGATCGCCATAAATTCGGTGCGATCTAGTTTCTTCGGCCACAGATAAATTGTGATGGGTGGGCCGCCCGCATGTGCGAGCGTGGAGGTGAAGCCGGACAACCCGCACCACACCCACGGCCGCAAAAATTCCGGCAGCCATGACTTCAAATTGCGCAGCGCAGGAACCAGTTGATACAACGAAAAACTCACCGAAATGCCGCCCAATAACGCCTTGGTCGTATTCACCGACAAGCTGCCGAAGCTGAGCGCGCCCAGCGCGATGCCGATCAGTGC
>JANXNO010000062.1 GCA_025354075.1 Burkholderiales bacterium
CTGCGCTCCGACTGAGTCAGTAGTGGCGGATACTCCCCAGCGCGACACTCAGCGCTGGGCGCTGGGCCGTGAATATCGAGGCACTGCCTTTTGCGGATGGCAGCGCCAAGTCGAACAGCCGTCCGTGCAACAAGCGCTGGAAACAGCGCTTTCCAACATTGCTACCGAGCCGATCGGCGTCATCGCTGCAGGCCGCACTGACGCGGGCGTTCACGCCTCGCTGCAAGTCGTGCATTTTGAAACGCAGGTCGAGCGCGAAGCCACCGCCTGGGTTCGTGGCGGCAATCAGTTTCTGCCGGATGATGTTTCGATTCGCTGGGCCGTTCCTGTGGCGGACGATTTTCATGCACGATTCGCCGCGCAATCGCGGCGCTATGTTTACCTGCTCGCGTCACGCCCGCAACGGCCGGGCCTGCACACCGGACGCATCGGCTGGACACACTGGCCGCTGGACATGGCGCGCGTTGAGGCTGCGCTTCCCGCACTCTGGGGCACGCATGATTTCAGCGCGTTTCGCGCCGCCGATTGTCAGGCTAAATCTCCTGTCAAAACCATCCATTCCGCGACCGTGCGGCAACAGGGCGCGGTGTTGCGTTTTGATTTTCACGCCAACGCTTTCCTGCATCACATGATCCGCAACATCATGGGCACGCTGGTCTATATCGGCAGCTCCCGACAACCCAGCGGCTGGATGAAAGAGCTGATCGCGCAAAAAGATCGCAAGCTCGCCGCGCCGACGTTTTCGCCCGCCGGGCTGTATCTCGCCGGAATTGAGTACGATTCGCGCTTTGCGATTCCTGAAGCGTTTGTCGATCCGTGTCTTTAGCCCAACCTGTAATCCGAACCCGCATAAAAATCTGCGGACTGAAAACTGCTGAACACGTCGAGACAGCCATCGATGCAGGCGCAGACGCGCTCGGTTTTGTGCTCTATCCACCGTCTAGCAGGAACATCGATTTAGCGCACCTGTCAGCGTTGACAGGTCGCGTCCCGGCGTTCGTTTCCACCGTCGCGCTATTCGTAAATCCAACGAAAGAAGAGGTCGAAACCGCCCTAGCCGCCGCCCGGATCGACCTGTTGCAATTCCACGGCGACGAGCCGGAAGCCTTCTGTGCCAGTTTCGGCCGCCCGTATCTCAAGGCATTTCCTGTCAATGAGACGTTCGATTTATTACAATCAAGCGTGAAATACGCCACCGCCAGCGCGCTCCTTCTGGACACGCCGAGTGCGGGACACGGCGGCAGTGGAAAGACATTCAATTGGCAGCTCATCAACACGTCAAACATTCAAAGCGGGCGCGCTCCAGCCCTCGTTTTGTCTGGTGGCTTGACTGCTGCAAATGTGGCCGACGCGATTAGCGCGGTTCGTCCCTTCGCGGTGGATGTGAGTAGCGGCGTCGAGATTTCTCGCGGCGTGAAAAGCTCAGAACTCATTTCAAATTTTTGTCGCGCTGTGCGCCTTGCGGATTCGTCGATGTGATCCGTGCGCTGGGCTATCCAGCCTTAAAAGCAGCGCAGAAAGCATCTCATGAAACTCTACGATTTACCCGATGCCAGCGGCCACTTCGGCCAATACGGCGGCACCTTCGTTGCCGAGACCCTGATTGAAGCGCTCGACCAGCTCAAAGCGCAATACGCCCGCTATCAACACGACCCGGAATTCCTCGCTGAATTCGCGAGTGAACTGAAATATTTCGTTGGTCGGCCCAGCCCCGTTTATCACGCCAAACGCTGGAGCGAGATGCTCGGCGGCGCGCAGATTTATTTGAAGCGCGAAGACTTAAATCACACCGGTGCGCACAAAATCAACAACTGCATCGGCCAGGCGATGCTCGCCAAACGCCTCGGCAAACCGCGCGTGATTGCAGAAACGGGCGCAGGTCAACACGGCGTCGCCACAGCCACCATTGCCGCGCGTTACGGCCTCGAATGCGTCGTTTATATGGGCAGCGAGGACATCAAGCGACAAGCGCAAAACGTCTACCGCATGAAGCTGCTCGGCGCGACCGTGGTGCCGGTCGAGAGTGGATCGAAGACGCTGAAAGACGCGCTGAACGAAGCGCTTCGCGATTGGGTGACCAACGTCGACAACACCTTCTACATCATCGGCACTGTCGCCGGTCCGCATCCGTACCCGATGATGGTGCGCGATTTTCAGTCGGTGATCGGCACCGAATGCCTCACCCAAATGCCAGAAATCGCGGGTCGTCAACCCGATGCCGTGATCGCCTGCGTCGGCGGCGGCTCCAACGCAATGGGCATTTTTTATCCCTACATTCCGCATGAAAACACGCGTCTGATCGGCGTCGAAGCTGCGGGCGAAGGCATCGAAACGGGCAAGCATTCCGCGTCGCTCACGCAAGGCGTGCCCGGCGTGTTGCACGGCAATCGCACCTATCTGTTGCAGGACGAAGACGGCCAGATCGCCGAGACGCATTCGGTGAGCGCCGGCCTCGACTACCCAGGCGTCGGCCCCGAACATGCGTATCTCAAGGACATCGGTCGCGCCGAATATGTAAGCATCACCGACGACGAAGCGCTCAAGACGTTTCACGACTGTTGTCGCATCGAAGGCATCATCCCCGCGCTCGAATCAAGCCACGCCATTGCGTACGCCACCAAGCTCGCGCCAACGATGAGCAAGGACAAAATTCTGCTGGTGAACCTCTCTGGTCGCGGCGACAAGGACATGCACACGGTATCGCAACGCTCGGGCCTATCGTTTTACTGCCATCCGGAATGTGAGTTGGGGCGGACGACCGCAGAAGCCGCGCGTGGCGTGGCGCAACCGCTGGTGCGAAAGTAAAACCATGAACCGCATCGACAAGACTTTCGCCGCATTAAAAGCGAACAAAAAAACTGCACTCATTCCGTTCATTACCGCAGGCGACCCGGCACTTGATGCCACGCTGCCCACCATGCATGCGTTAGCCCTCGCAGGCGCAGACGTGATCGAGTTGGGCGTCCCATTCTCCGACCCAATGGCCGACGGCCCGGTGATTCAGCGCTCGTCCGAACGCGCACTGGTTAAAGGCATGACGATGCGCAAAGTCATCAATATCGTTGCCGAATTTCGCACCACGAACAACACGACGCCGGTCG
>JANXNO010000072.1 GCA_025354075.1 Burkholderiales bacterium
ACGTAGCTACAAAAGCAGTTGGGCGGTTTGCCTCGTTGTTTGCTGTCATCACCATCTGCTGTTTTTAGTTCAATGGATAGTTGAGCAAACGCTCAATTTTCAGACCCTCAGGGCCTCGACCAATATCAATCTCCAGAAAAATGCGCTGACTTGACGATCGGTTGTCATTGTCAATCGTCGAAACGACGGCAAAGCCAGACGTCAGAAGCTTTTCACCGCTAACTTTGTGCTTAAATTGAGTAAAGCGAATACTGCGTTGCCGTGTCTGCTGAAATACACGTTCGTAGTCAGAAAGAAATTGCCGTCTTCCAGCCATGGACGTCGCAAATACCGTGCTAAACGCCGCAATCGATCCCGCCTCGTAGGCACCGCTTAATTTAACCAGAACGTCGTCCGCATCGGCAGGATTGACTCTGCTTTTGGTCGGGGGAGGAGCAGTAGTGCTGCTCTGAACTGGCGGTACTTGTACCGACGCGGGCATGCGCACCACGCGATCTGCCGTGACCACTGGGCCCGCGGCGTCAGCGCTTGTTGGCGACTTGATGGCGGTTCGTTCTGTCGTAGCAGCAGAGGATACCGTCGGGGCGGTGGGGATTGCCGACACTATACGAGTTGCCACAAATGCTTCTGGCTGAAGCGTCACGCTGCTGTCCGTTGATGGTCGAACGGGCGCTAGTGACACGGTATTGTTGTGAACACGTATTGGCACTTCCGCAGGAGGGGCTGCAACTTCCGCATTCCCGCCAGTGAGGCTCTGCAGCCGGGTTGAAAAGGTCAGTTTTGGAGCGGGCTCGGCAATCGCTGAGGAACTACTTTCATTTGTCGAGATGGACACTCTGCTTTGCCCTGAAGTGCTGTTCGCTGCCACTAGGGAGTTGTCACTCGCCGCCGCGTTGGGCGAGGGGGCGGTTATGCCAGTGTTAATCGATGCTTCAGCCCGCGACGAGATATCAGTCGAACTCGTCAGCTTGCCCCGCGCCTCTACGATCTGGGGTTGCACGTCGCGATTAGCCAGTGAGTAAACCGCGTAGCCAATCGGCAGGAGCATCAATCCAGCGATTGCGAGCAAGCCGTTACCGAACTGAACCTGAGGCACGGCAGAGCGGAATCGATCAAAGATACCGTCTGCTTGCGAGGTGCGTGCTCGCACCGAGACACTCGTCGTGGCTTGTTGCAATGGCGACGGAGCTTGCTGCTTGAGCAGTGCCATGCTTGCGTCGTAGCTCGCTCGCCGTTCAGCATCCGCGAGGACGCTGTAAGCCATATTCACTCGACTTGCCGAGTCCTCCGGGAAGCCCACAGGCCGGGTATCTGGATGAACGAGCCCGATAAGCCGACGATAGTTCTCGCGCAGCATTTCGTGCGAGCAGTCGGGCGCAACGCCTAATGATGCGTAGAGTGTCGCCTCACTGGCAAGAAACCACCGGGCCACCAGTTGTCGTGCAGTCTGTTGCCGCAGATCGCTAACCTTGTCATCCGCCACCAACCCAATATGGGCCGAGGGCATGCGGCCAAGCGCCAGCATGATGACGCTCTGTCCCACTTCACTTGACGATAACGCGAAACCAGCCAACGGAAACGCCTGCGTTTCTGCCAGATGGTCGATGTCATCGAGAAGTAATTCAGGGCGGTCAAGCACGGCGAATCTACCTACAGTTTCGCGGACAACGCAGTGACTTCTGTATTTCCGTAGTAGTAATAGTCTGCCTCGTAGCCGTAAGCAGACAACGCGCCCGGAACTTTCGTCAATATTGCGCCCAGAGGATGCACCCCTGCTTGATGCAGACGCTTAAGCGCGTTTCTGATGCTTGCCTTTCGGGTGCGCGAGCTCTCGACGACAAACAGGCTCGCATCCACGTGTTTGCAAAGCACGATAGCGTCAGCGATTCCGAGAATCGGCGGCGCGTCAATCACGATGTGGTCGAACCCCGACGCCGATGGATTAAGCAGCTTACCGAGGCTTACCCCAGAAAGCAGTTCCGCAGGATTGGGCGGCAACGGGCCCGCGCTAATGAAATAAAGACCGTTGAATTCGGTCGTTTTAGTAACAGCGATTGGATCAACGTCACTCGACAAAAGATTGGAGAGCCCTACGTTGTGATCCGTATGAAGCAGTTGGTGAATGGTTGGGTTGCGCATGTCCCCGTCAACAAGCAAAACCTTCCGACCCATTTGCGACAGTGCAACTGCCAATGAAAATGCGGTGGTGCTTTTGCCTTCGTTTTTTGTGCAACTGGTCACGGCGATGGTTCTAGGGGCTCCCCGAGACGTCGAAAACTGAAGCGAAGTTCGTAGCGAGCGATAAGCCTCCGCTAGGGCGGATCTCGGATCTTTGGTGGCTTGCGTTATGACCGTGCTACCACGAGTGCCGACTTTGGGAATGATGCCCAACAGCGCCATACCGGTAAAGCGCTCGACCTCGTCCGGAAATTTGATCGAGTCATCCATGTATTCGAGGATGAAGGCTAGCGCGAGTCCCGCCATCAAACCCAATAGCAAGCCAATCGCGGCGGCTTTAAGCAAATCGGGCTTGTAAGGGAAAAGTGGTACGTCAGCTTTGTCAACGACTGATACGTTGTTGGTGCCCACACCACCTGCCACACCCACCTCTTTAAGGCGTTGCAACAAACCGTTGTAAATCTCGCGATTAGTGTCGACCTCGCGCTTCAGGATGTTGAGTCGAATCCCTTGATCCTGAACGTCGAGCACCGTGCGTTTTGCGTCGTCTGCGCGCGCCTTAAGCTGCGCCTCCTGTGATTTGGCAGACTCAAAAGCGGCATTGGCAGTGCCCAGAATTGATGCGGTAACCGCCTTGGTCTCGATCTGTATGCGTCTTTCGTTCTCCTCAATTTGAGCCTGAATCTGCTGCATCTTAGGGAAGCCCGGCTTGTAGATTTTGAGCTGATCTTGGTACTCGGCCTCTAACCTCGCCTTGTTTTCCCTGGCAACGGAAATTGTCTTGCTTTCCAGCAAATCTTTGGAATTAACCAGGTTACGCTTAACTTCCTCGTAGTTCGCCTCTGCCCTGATTCGCTCCTGTTGCGCTTTAGCCAACGCGCTCGAGAATTCGGCGAAGTTTTGACCCGTCAGGCTGGTTTTTTCGTCGACATTTACGATTTGCTTTTCTCGCGTGTAACGATTGAGCTGAACTTCGGACTCCTCCAATCGCTCCTTGGTTTTGGCCAGCTGCTGCTCCAGAAATGTCTTGGCGTAGGAGGACGCTTCAAAGCGCCGTTCAAGATTGGATGAAATGTAGGTTTGTACCCAGGCGTTGGCTATTCGTGCGCTGAGATTCGGATCGCTGTTATCGGCGTGAATTTTGACCAAGTTCGCGTTACGGACAGGCTCAACCGTAACACCGCCACGAAGGCTGCCCAGGACAGACTCGCGGTCAAGCGTTTGTAAGTCTTTTACGGATGGTTCACGGCGCTTTCGCAGCGTAGCTGCGATCTTTCCCAGTACGTCCTCCCGTTCTTGCGCGTCAGCAGGCACAGGCGATTCCGCCACGGCGCTCGGGACGGACTTTTTTTCCAAATCCAGCCGCATGCTCTCCATGACGCGCTCTGCTAGTGCTTTGCTGCGAAGTACTTCGTATTGCGTGACAAAAAACTCTCGGTCGCCGCTGTCGTAGGACTCGCTATTTCTGCTTCCGTCTTTGTAGTCGACGATTCGTGCTGCGTTGCGCTCAATCTGAATGACTGTCGTTGCCCGATAAATCGGTGTTTGCATCAGCGTATTGACCGTCGCAAACCCAAGCAATAGGAGTGAAACCGACAATATCCACCACTTTCGCTTGTAGACAATGCGCAACAGATCCCGCAAATGAAGCGAATCATCAAGTTCACCAGGGGCGGCGGTTACAACGTGCGTAGACAACGCATTCGATTGTCGAATCGCAAGCGCTGAGCTTGGTTCCAAGGGGTTCGGTTCAATAGGTGTCAATGTGTCTCCGGCAATCGAAATTGTCTGTCTGTACTCTAGGTTCAATGAGGGGCATGCGCCCCCCATCACTTCGTGCCGCTTTGCGCCGCTAGCGAAGGAATGGAATCGGATTTATCACCTCAAAAATGTCGCGAAACAGCGAATCTTTAAATGCGGCACGCGCCTTGGAGCGGTTTATCACGACCAAATCGTCATTTTGGATGAGCGGATCTGGCGCTTCGCCGGTACGTATTTTTGTGGCATCGTATTTCACCAAAATACTTTCCCCGACTGGCGTCACGCGAAATAACAAAATCTCTGTCATATCGCTCAACGGGCCTTGACCACCGGCAATGGCAAGTGCGCGCAGCAGTGTCATTTGCCCCACTAGCGGAAAGACGCCAGGTCTGTTGACCGCACCCTCCACCGTGAACCGCAGCGTTGTAAATTCTTTGATGAACACGGTCACCTGCGGATTTTGCAGGTACTTTTCTGATAGGCGCTCCGCAATAGTTCGCTCAAGCGCCTGCGCGGTCAATCCTGTCACGTCCACCTGCCCGATCAGCGGTAAGCTGATTTGTCCCTTTGCGTTGACGCGAACTGTCCGGGCAAGTTCTGGTAACCCGTAAACGACGATTTCGATCAAATCTTGCGGCCCGACCCGATACTCTGCTTCCGGGTTAGCGTCGGGCGGCGTCCGGCGACCCGCTGACGGCACGGTTTCGCTCTGCGGCGTCGCGGCGGGTGGAGTGATTGACGTTGGCGTTGCGTCAACGCGCGGCACCGGTTTTCCCGTCACATTCGCGTCTGTTTCAGCCGCAATAGAGTCGAAGGTAGACCCAATGACGAACATTGCGCACAGCGCACTCAGCGCAAATTTGAGATTCATATGTAACCTTCCGGGGAGCTATGATTTTCGGAGCCATCCGAACACCCGACCTCGTATTTTGCCCGTACTCGCTTGCGCCCCGCTTCTTAATGCCGGTGGCATGGAAACGGAATCAGGCGCCGCGTCGTTGACGACGGCCTGCGGGCGCTCAAAGACCATACGATCCGCCTCCTCTTTACCGACCAGCGTCGCCGCGCGGCGAAGCGCCTCTGAGAGCTGTGGGGACCGTCGGTTGGTGGTGTGCGCATCTGACGCCAGCACTGCCGTCCAGCCTTCCGCTATAAACTGTTCTGACAGTTTTTGGACGCGCAGCCCAAAGCGTCCCAGCAGAGCGCCACCAGTAATTTGCAGCCAAGCCCCCGCGCGAGCAAGCACAAAAAAGTCCTGCATGTGATCCGCCGCCCAGGTCAGACGTTCAGGATGTGTAATGACCGGCACGTAGCCCGCCCCAATGAGCGCGAAAACCGACTCGGTAAAGCGCGGCGGGCGCACGTTATGCGAGGGCTCAAGCAGCAGATACCGGCTGCCACCCAGTGTAGGGATACGACCAGTCTTAAGACCGTCCATTACTTCTGGCACCAGATGTGTGTCCGCGCCGTAGCTCAATTGCAGTGGAATATTCTCGTGCTGCAAAATTATTCGCAGTTGATCGACGCGTCTAATAATGTCCGACTGGACGTTTTCGTAGAGCCCGGGGTAAATGTGGGGCGTGCAGAAAATCGTACCAATGCCATCATCCACGGCAATGCGAGCCATCGCCAGCGAGGTTTCGAGCGTTTGCGCACCGTCGTCGATGCCGGGTAAGAGGTGGCAATGCAGGTCAATCATTTGTTTTTTGAGTGGGTGCTGGGTGCATTTTTCGTGGGAGCGTACACCGATCACACCGGTTCCGTTCAGGCGTTGGATTATGAAGTACCGCACCGCGCTTCGGGAGGAATGCGAAATTGCAGAGTTGCGCATCAGCTTTACGCTGAAAGCGCCGTTTAATAAGGGCCAACACGTTTTTTTTAATGTTATCGACTTAATCAACATTGGCCGTTTAGCCCATAGCTAGTAACGCTTTACCTACAGAGTTGTTGCTGATTTTTAAGCCAGACCAGCATCACCATCTCCGTACGTGCCTTGCATGCGTCTGGTCGCAAACACGCAACGCGGAAAGCTCTGACACAAAATCGGCAAGAATCGCTTCAATATGTTCCTAGATGAGTGCAATCGCTCGTGTCGTCTCCCTTCCCGGCAAGCCGCTTGACCCACTGCTCATTGAGCGCCTCACGTTGTCCATGTCCACGCGAGGCCCTGACTGGCGGTAAACGTGGAAACCAGCGCGCGTTGCGCTCGGCCAATGCTTGTTGCAGTTGGCCGCGTGCGCGTCTGATTTAGCATAGCCGAGACGTTGTTCGGGCGAGCAACTGTTCACCCGATGCCGCCTGATATGAAAAATACCTACCTGACCTGCGATTGCCGCTAGATTTGGCGTGTTCTGCCAAGGTGATTCGCCTAAATGCACCTGTAATTGCCCTCATGATTAAAAAGCTTCTAGCAATGCGATTCAGCGATTGGTTGATAGTTGCCTGGTCTTGCGCGTTGATTCCCTACGTCCGCATGATGCTTTGCGTTCGGGGGATAACGACAGCTCTCTCATGGGCTGCAAAGCAAAATGTCGATTTTTTTACGCACACACAATTGGCGCCTGCTGACGTCGGGCGCTCAGTGAATGTCGCCGCGCGTTACGGGCCTGTTCGCGCATCATGTCTTGTTCGTTCGCTGGTGCTGGTTCGCGTATTGAAGGCGTTACAAATCGAGTCCGACCTTCGGATAGGAGTGCAAGCGGCAATTGATAACAAACAGTTTTTCGCGCATGCTTGGGTCGAATGTGCTGGGGTTCCGGTGAATGACCGTACCGACGTTGTAGCGAAGTTTGTGTCGTTTGATAGGTCGTTTTCGTCCGATCAAATACTCAAGTCCTTTCTTTAAATGAACGGTTTGGGCACCTCGAAATTGCAAGGGTTGACGGATTTTATTGACGCGTCGTTTGCGAGCTGTGCGGTAAGTCGCGCATGAGCGGTATCGCAGGTCGAGTTCACTTTGGCCGGGAGGAATCAGACGCCACCTTAGTCGAGCGAATGATCCTAGCGATGGGACATCGCAGACGCGATGGAGATGCTTTCGTCAATGGTGGCGGAGCGACATTTGGTTGTGCGTTCACTAAGGTGGAGCAAAGAGAATCGGCGTCCGATCACGTGGCAAGCTGTTTGAAGACTGGGCGGGTCGCCGTCGTAGACGGGTATTTGCAAAACCACGATGACATAGCCGCGCGCTGCGGCCTTCACGATTCTGGGCTGCACAAATCTTCGTCGATAGCTCAACTATCGCTTGCGGCGTATAACAAATGGGGGGCTGAATCGGTCGACATGTTGAGAGGCGATTTCGCCCTCGTGATCTGGGATCCGGTGGCGAAAGCCATGTTTGCCGCGAGAGATGCATTTGGAGCCCGACCGCTTTTTTTTGCGAGAGACGCTGAGGGTGTCTTATTTGCCTCTGAAGTTCAGGCGTTAGCAAATTGCGGAGCGATGGACTACAAGCCGAACAGGGCAGCTTTGGCGGACTTCCTTGTGCATTCGGCGCATCGCGCTTTCGAAGACACATTCGTCGAGGGAGTCAAGCGAGTACGAGCCGGACATTTCGTTCTCTTAAGCGAACGCAGCGCTGACCAGCATCGATATTGGCCCAAACCGGATATCCCAAAGCGCTCAACTTCAGGCGCTCAACCGGAGAGCGCAGTCGCTTTCCGCGAAGAGTTAGTCGCCTCGGTGTCTCGATGCATTCAGTCAGCAGCTGGACCGATTGCAATTGAGTTGAGCGGTGGCTTTGACTCGTCAGCGGTAGCGCTATCGGCGGCTCAGATACTCCGCGAGCAACCGAGGGCTGATGTCACGTTTTTGCTGTCGCTACTTTACCCGGGGCTTGCGTGTGATGAGACGATTTACAGTGAAGCGGTCGCAGCACGCACGCAGTTTGAACATGTGAAAGTTCTCGCGCCTACGCTTTCGCCTGCGGCAGAGGGGCTGTATGAGGGCATACTCGCCTCGCGTTCACCTGTCGGCGACCCAACTTGGTTGCGAACGCGGGCGTGGGGTTCAGCCGTTCGAAAACGAGGAGCTTTTCTAGTGTTGACCGGGCTAGGCGGCGATGACCTGACATGGGATCCCGACTACGTGCAGGCCCACGTGTTTGACGGGAGGTACTGCCTCGCTATCACGGAGGTGCTTTGTTCTCATCAACTTCCTCGTTTGAGGGAAAAATTGTCGGCGTTACGAGCGATTGCGAAACAATCGACAAAACGTGCGTTTCAGCGATTTAACGCTCCGAGAACGGGCTTCGGCGACAATTTGATGCGGCTTGAATCTTGGATACGACGAGATGAGCTAGCGATGGACGAAAGCGCATTCCCACAAGAGCCTACTGCGGATCAGCTCGCTCTTTCCTGCGGTGATCGGAGGCATGCGGAGCTTTACTCGTGGGTAACATCGCCCGGCTTTCTCGGCGCGTTAGAGTCGATAGAGCTTAATGCAAGTCGTCAAGGGGTAGTGCTTCGGCATCCGTTTCTCGACCGAGAATTGGCCGATCACGTCTTTGCGATCAACGCAGCGAGAAGGACCGGTTATCCATGGCGCCTGAAGTCTTTACTACAGCAAGCGTTCTATCTTGAATGGCCGAAACCACTTGTGGTGAGACAGGGGAAGGCTACGTTTGACGAATACATCGGGGCTGCATTTGGCGATATGTCCAAACGCGTTCGCGACGCTCTACCGGGTGGATTGCGGCTCAGTCAATCTGTCTTTGATCCAGAGCATGTAGATAGGGCGCGCGCAGAATTGGCGCGCAATTTAGATTCGACGTCACCTCCGGGACTATTTGGGGAAGGGCGTGTCGCATGGCTCCCTGCATCTGTAGAGCTGTGGTTGCGCAGTTTCGACACACACAGTAAACTATGATATACATATTAACAAAGCCGGAGCGAGTAGGTATCATGAATGAGCGAAAGATTGACGATGGCGAACAAAAAGCAGACGTTGTGGTCACAAAGCTTCCTTACGCTCGCCCCACGGTTGAATGTCTCGGAGACGTGGCGGATTTGACTATGAAAACGGGAACTAAAACCGACAATTCAAGCAATCCGACCAAACCGTAGTTCGACTTATATCTGCGGTCGCTATGCTGCCGTGAACCTACGTAGATTTTGGTCTGGAAACATGTTTCTGCGTCATCCGCCGCAGTTTCTGCTGGTTGGCGGCTAGGTAACCAGAAGACCACTGAGCAACTTAACAATTGTTCATTTGTGTCGTACACGCGTT
The DNA here is from genome assembly GCA_025354075.1 of Burkholderiales bacterium. Taxonomy (GTDB): domain Bacteria; phylum Pseudomonadota; class Gammaproteobacteria; order Burkholderiales; family Casimicrobiaceae; genus Casimicrobium. The sequence goes on from JANXNO010000072.1 coordinate 9,166, forward strand.
GGAGCGTTTACTGCGAATCAACCTATAACGATTCAGGTTTGCAGCCTTGGGAAGCGGATGTAATTCACAATTTCTTCCCTGCCGAGGGAAGACTCGTCGTTACGTCATGCGGTGGCGGGCGCGAAGCTATTGCACTTTGTCGTTTAGGCTACGACATATTGGCATTCGATTGCGTGCCAAAATTAGTGGATACCTGCATCCAAAGTTTCCTCGATCGTAAACTGCGCTCGACTGTTTATCTGGCCCCCCCCAGCCATGTCCCCCCGGAGATTTACTCGTTACGCTTTGATGCACTCATCGTCGGGTGGGGAGGATACATGCACATACCGAGTGGTGCGCAAAGGACGCAATTTTTATCCGAATTGCGCGCCGTGGCCGCCCTCGGTGCACCATTATTGCTTTCTTTTTTCACGCGACGACGGAAATCAAATTATTTTCGACTGGTTTACTGCGTTGCACGTGTCGCTCGCTTCCTCAACAATTCCACATTGCCCGTGGAGCTAGGCGACACGATGGATGGGTCTTTCGATCATCACTTCACGCAAGACGAAGTCGTAAACGAATGCGCGTCCGCAGGATTTAAAGTGGTGTCGTTCAAGCAGCACCCATACGGGCATGCCGTAGCCGTCGCTGTGTGACGAGCTGAGCCGGTTAGCTTCACAGCATCTCGTCTCGCCCTACTACTCGGCGAAGCAGCTTTCCAATAGCTCGTGAACCTGTGGTAGATAGTTGTACTGACGCGGATAGCTCATCCAAAAGCATGGAACCGCTGCAACGAGATTCGCGCGCTTCTCAAAGAGCTTTGCCGACGAATCGTGATCCGACGAATCAAGCCAGAATGAATGCTTGCCTAGCTCAAGTAACGCTTCGGATGCTGTGATGCCCTTCAGGTGCAATCCGCTAGCTTCCGGAGGCTCTTTTCGTAGAAAGCAAATGGCCTTCACTGCTGTCGCCGTACGGGAGTGCCGCAAATGATCGCTACGTTCGATACGGAGCTTGTCGGTAAATCCGAGCACAGCGGCTCCCCGTTCGTTGGCGGCCAAGATTGCATCGGCACTGTCCTGCCAAAGCCTAACCGCAGCGACGCCTGGCTGCGCAAAATGAGCGCCACCTATACCGAGAGTAATTTCGACCGAATCGTCTGCCAAAAATGGCCGGCCATTTGCGGCTAAGTACGCAGTTAGCGTGGATTTCCCAGCTCCAGGATCCCCGGCGAAACAGATCGAACGCGAGCCGAATTGAACCGCACCTGCGTGAAGTACCAGTCTTCCCTGGAGGCTCGATGCCAATGGCACGACAGTTTGTCGGTGGAGGTGCTCGAGTTCGGCGTTGGTTGTGCCTTTATCAGGCCAGCAACATATGTTGGTGCTGTGTCGGGATATGAAAAAGGTGGCTAGCCTATTGAACGATACGACGTAGCCGTCTGCACGACGTCGAAACTCCACGTAATGAGCTTCTTGCTGACAACCCCAGCGGTTGAAGGGCAAGTCAGTAGTGTGCGGCACCGGCGCGTCAGAAATGGTCAAGCTGATCGACTCTTGCGGAGGAACCGATTCAAGGCAAGGATTTACTGAGGACATTGTCACTTTAGTGCATCAACCATGCGATTACGTTAGCTTGTCCCTACTCTAAGCTGGTTGAACCGGGGGTCCCGTACTTTAGCGATACCGTTACTACTTGCTCGGAAAAGTAACTTGAACCAGACCGGCTGCAACAAGGTCGCCAATGATAGTTCTCAAGTCAGCGAGTAATCTCATTTCGTCCACATCGTACTCGTTCAGCAATACTGAAATCACATTCTCCACGCGCTGCTGATCTACTAAGATTTCCCAAAACCTCGATCCGACGGCATTCAGACGGAAGTATTTTTGGCCCTGCAGGTCTAGAACTATGCCCTCGTCGTTAAGCCTCTTGTATAGGGCATGCGGAGCCAGCATCACACTGGCTTTTCTAAAATCTGAGGTTCCTGTTGTGTCTAAAGTCTGAAAGAATGCGTTGTCCATGCGTTAACTATATGTGATCAAGAAATCGAACGAGGCGAGACAGATAGTGCAAGGCTATTTTGAGCGAGCCGATGCGTTGATTGCGGCCGATCCACTCGTGTGCTGACAAAATTACTCTAGCGAGCTTTTGCAACTAATGTGACAACGCGATAGGCGCGCGAGACAATTTATTCGCCGACACGTAAAACCCGATTTGCCAGCGCAAGGCCGGCGGGACGATGGGTGATAAGAATGACGGTCCGATTCCGAAGCGAGTCACGACAAGCTTCGATGAAGCTTTGCTCGCCGTCCGGGTCGAACATGGCTGTGGCTTCATCAAGGATAAGTATGGGCGGATCCTTGACCAGGGCACGCGCCAGAGCGATACGCTGCCGCTGACCTCCCGACAGGCGCACGCCATGGTCGCCTATCAACGTGTCGTAGCCCTGCGGCAGGTTACTCACAAATTCGTGTGCCTGAGCGGCCCGTGCTGCCTCTTCAATCTGCTCGTGAATCGTGCCCTCCCGCCCCCAAGCGATGTTGTCGCGGACCGTGCCATTGAACAGATAGATACTTTGCGAAACCAGGCCGATCTGGTTACGCAGCGCATGGACGTTCATCTCCGCAATTGGGCGGCCATCGACCAGAATGCTGCCGCCGGTCGGCTCAATCAGCCGCATAAGCAGGTGCGCTAATGTCGTCTTGCCAGCACCGTTGGGCCCGGTGAATGCGACCGTTTCACCGGCGTTAATCAACATGTTGAAACTAGATAGGACGGGTTCACGACCGGGGTAGGCGAAGCTGACATCGCGATACTCGATCTCACCGAGACTAGGTGTCGTCGAGGACGGTACCGCAACAGCGATCACCTCTGGATGTTCGTTTAGCAATGCTGACAATCTTGCCACCGCCGCACGCGCCTGCTGCGACTGGCCGTATAAATCCGCCAGACCGCTGATCGGGCGGGCCATCGCTGCGGTATACAGCAGCAACGAAACCAACGCTGGCGTCGACAGCGTGCCTGCGCTGATGCGCTCGCTTGCCAGCCACAGTATGGCGACCAGGATGAGGGAGGCCAGCCATTGCACGCCGGGTCCCATCAATGACACGACCCGACGGTGACTCCGTTCCAGCTGAACCATGCGATCACTAATAGCCGCGTATTGAGCGGCAGAATGTGCCTCACGGGTGAACGCTTTGATCGCAGGCAGCATCGACAGGTGCTCTTCGGCTAGCGCGAACGCCTTTGCTTCCAGCTCATATAACTCGGTCGTAACGGGCCGTACGCTTCGTCCCAGCACCTTGATGACCAGATAAAAAACGGGGACGCACAACACTGCCAGCGCCGCCACGCGCCATTCGATACGCCACATCAACACGACAGCGCCGACGACCGAGAGAATCTGCACCACCAATCCGGCCAGTGGCCCGCCGATATAGGTGCTGACTCGCGGCACATCGTAGGCGAGCACCGCAAGCACGTCGCCCTGCCGCCGCGCCTGAAAGTACGCCAACGGAAGCGAATGCAGGTGTGCATGCAGGCGCACCCGGAGGCGGGCACCGATGCGGTCGGATGCGCTGCCGAAGAGATACCCAGTACCGAATCTAAGGCCGGACTGGATCGCGAGAAAGGCCACCAGAGCAAGGAGCAGAGGGCCGGTTGAATATTGCGCAATGGAGCTGCTGTATTGGGCTGCCAGCATCCCTCCAAGCCACGGGATTGTGAGTGTGATTGCGGCTTCGGCAATTGAGGATATCGACCCACCAAGCAAATACCAGCGCTCCGGCGCGGCTAGGGCGCGCAGGAAGCTGATAGCGTCAAGAGCGCCTTTATATCCGGCGAGAAAAGGGCGCAAACTTATGTATCCTTTGTTGGACCGCCTTTGCTGCCAGCATGAACTGAGAACGACTAGTGGGTGGCTGCTGATACTGCGTGAGATCGTGCTGGGTGCTTCGGAGCCAAAGTGATTTCCAAACCGGCGCTGCAGCCGACGCTCGCCACAAGCGGCGTCGGTCGCTGCCGTCAACCTTCGCTATACCACTCAGCAGCGCACTGACACAACGTTGCGCCGAAGCTTCTGCCCGTTGCAACGTCGCCGCTGGTATCTGACGCGTCAGCGCCGTGGTGTCGCGCCCAAACGTTCGCCGCAGCACCAGCGCCGCAACGGCCAGCGGGAAGCTGCATCGCGTTTGGACGCATCGCTCGACAACGTCGGCGGCGCTTTCGGCATTCAGCAAATCGAATGTGTGCGCGAGATCGAGCCAAGTCTTGAACCCCAGCCAGTCTGAGCTAACCATGTGCGTCAGTTGAATGCGCCACAGCACCGACGGCGAGAACCACGGCACACGGGTCTCGAAAATGTTCAGCATATTCGCAGCGGCATCGTCGTACAGCTCTAAGTCGTCCACCGCGCACGGAGTCCACCGGCTCGCGAGCCGCCAGTGAAAATCGACGGAAATTAATCCTTCAACGCTGGTGAACGAGACCTCCCGGAAGCGCGCTAAAAAGCGTTTATCCAAAAACCACTCGTGTGCAATATTCGTCCGGAATCCGCAGTTGGTCAGGCACTTCGCGGCATCGGCCACGGCGTATGGGGGAACGATGATGTCAATATCCGACGAATTTCGCAGAAGCACGTCGCCGTACGCCGCCTGCGCAAGAAACTGCCCCTTAAACACACGCATCGGTATAGATCGTTTGCCAAACTCACGTCCCAGTTGCAACGACATGTTTGCCGCAAATCCTGCCAACACGAGCGCGCCTTGAAAGCGACGACTCAATTCGTCCAACACCGCTGTGGGGCAGCCGCTACCCTTGGCAGCGGCGCGATGCAAGAACCACGAAAT
>JANXNO010000086.1 GCA_025354075.1 Burkholderiales bacterium
GTGCTCTTCGCCGTGCTCGCCCTAGCACCGGGCGATCCGTTCTCGGAGATGACGCTGAATCCGAACGTGCCGCCCGAGGTCCAGGCCAACCTGCGCCACCAGTTCGGCCTCGACGATCCGATCTGGCAGCGCTACTTCCGCTGGCTCTTCGCGATGCTGCAGGGCAACTGGGGCTTCTCGTTCATCAGCCGCGTCGACGTCGACACGCTCATCTGGCAGCGCGTGCCGGTCACGCTCGCAGTCATCGGCGCCTCGCAGTTTCTTGCCCTGGCGATCGCGTTGCCGGTCGGCATCTATTCGGCGGCGCGACCCTACTCGTGGTTCGACCGCATCGCCAGCACGCTCGCCTTCGTGGGCTTCTCGCTGCCCACGTTTTTCACCGGCCTGCTGCTGATCCTGCTGTTCTCGATCAAGCTCGACTGGCTGCCCTTCGTCTTTCGCGCCGACATCTCCGGCAGCGGCTGTCCGTGGTGGTGGGCACACATCAAGCAGGCGATCATGCCGGTGGCCGTGCTCGGCCTGTTCCAGGGCGCGAGCTGGACGCGCTACGTGCGCTCGGCGATGCTCGACGTAATTCGGCTGGATTACGTAACGACTGCGCGTAGCAAGGGCCTCAAGGAACGCGTGGTGGTGATGAAACACGTCGTTCGCAATGCGTTGATTCCAGTTGTCACGCTGGTCGCGTTGCAGATGCCAGCGGTGTTCGGCGGTGCGATCGTCACCGAGCAGATCTTTCGTATTCCCGGTATCGGCTCGCTGCTGATTGATGCGATTCTGCGCAACGATACGCCCGTGATAATGGCGGTGACCTTTGTATTCGCCTGCCTGGTTATTTTGTTCAATTTGATTGCAGATTTGCTCTATGGCTGGCTTGATCCCCGCATCAGTTATCGCTAGCGCCGGGCCTGATTCGACGCTCCCGGTGCGTGCACGCCACGTCTCCCCTGCGCGCGAGGCATGGCGGCGTTTCTGTCGGCACAAGATGGCCGTGGTGAGCCTCATCATCTTGCTGTCGATGGTTTTGCTGGTGGTCGTAGGGCCGCTGTTGTGGAAGGTCGCAATCAACGATATCGACTTCAGCGCGCGGCTTAAAGGCCCATCGTGGGCGCATCCGTTCGGCACCGACGACCTCGGCCAGGACATTTTTGCGCGCATGCTTTACGGCGGGCGCATTTCGCTGGCCGTGGGGCTGGCTGCGATGATGATGGCGATTCTGGTCGGCGTGACTGTCGGCGCGATTGCCGGTGTGTCGCGCGGCGCGGTGGACGCGGCGTTGATGTGGCTGACCGATCTGTTTTTATCGTTGCCGCAGTTGCCGTTGTTGCTGCTCTTGATCTATCTATTTCGCGACACGTTGAAGACGGCGTTCGGCCCCGAGGTTGGCGTGTTCATCATGATCGTGCTGGTCATCGGCGGCTTTCGCTGGATGCCGGTGGCGCGACTGGTACGCGCGCAATTTTTCTCCTTGCGCGAGAAGGAATATGTCGAGGCCGCGCGCGCGCTGGGCGCGTCAACATTTCGCCAAGTGGTTCGACATATCTTGCCGAACACGCTCGGCCCTGTGATCGTCGCGGGCACCATTGACGTGGCCGCAGCCATCATCGCTGAATCGACGTTGTCATTTTTGGGGCTCGGTTTCCCGCCGGACATTCCGACGTGGGGACGCCTCTTGTTCGACAGCAAGGACTTCCTCGATATCGCGTCGTACTGGGCGATGTTTCCGGGCACCGCCATTTTCTTGACCGTGCTCACGATCAACTTCATTGGCGATGGTTTGCGCGACGCGCTCGATCCGCGCAAGGTGATGTGATGAGCGAAATCGACGCTAAGCAGCGCCTGCTCGATATTCGTGGGCTCAAGACACATTTCAAAACGGACGGTGGCTGGTTGCACGCAGTGGACGGTGTCGATATCGCTATTGATCGTAGCGAAACCGTTGGCATAGTTGGTGAATCTGGCTGCGGCAAATCGGTCACTGCAATGTCGGTGCTGAAGCTCGTTCCGATGCCGCCAGGGCGCATCGTTGACGGCCAGATTTTGTGGCAGGGCCGCGACATCGTGCCGCTCAACGACGACGCCATGCGCTTGATTCGCATGAAAGAAATTGCGATTGTTTTTCAAGAACCGATGACGTCGCTGAATCCGGTTTACACGGTCGGCGAGCAGATCGCGGAGGGTTTGATATTGCATGAGCGGCTGTCGAAAAAAGACGCCATGAGTCGCGCTGTCGACATGCTTAAGCTGGTGCATATTCCGACGCCGGACCGCCGCGTACACGACTATCCGCATCAGTTTTCGGGCGGTATGCGCCAGCGTGTAATGATCGCTATGGCGCTGTCGTGCAAACCAAAATTGTTGATCGCCGACGAACCCACCACCGCGCTGGACGTAACGATTCAGGCGCAAATTCTCGACCTGTTGTCCGAGCTGAAGTCAGAACTAGGCATGGCCATCATGCTCATCACCCACGCGATGGGCGTTGTCGCGGAAGTGGCGCAGCGCGTGGTCGTCATGTACGCCGGCAAAGTGGTGGAAGAGGCGACGGTGGAAGAACTGTTTGCACATCCACGCCATCCTTATACACAGGGCCTGATCCGCTCCATTCCGCGTATCGACACGGCGGCGACGCAGAAGATTCGGCTGGAAGCAATTTCTGGCACCGTACCCAAACTCGTCGCACCTAAAGAAGGCTGTCGCTTCGCGCCGCGCTGCAAGTTTGCGATGGCCGCGTGTATCGCCGCAACGCCTGCCCTACGCGAAGTCGCATTGGGCCACAAGGTGGCGTGCATTCTTGATGTGGCGGTCGCATGAACGCGCCATTGCTCAAAGTAAACAATCTCGTCAAACACTTCCCGATCAAGGGCGGAATATTTGGTCGCGTTTCGGAAAAAGTGCACGCGGTGGATGGCGTCAGTTTTGAACTCGACGCAGGCGAAACGCTAGGCGTGGTCGGTGAATCCGGCTGCGGGAAAAGCACGACGGGTCGCTGCATCCTGCGCCTGATCGAGCCCACGTCAGGCGAAGTCTGGTTCGACGGCAAAAATGTCACCAATCTCGGCAAAACCGAGCTTCGCGCGATGGCGCGTGACATGCAGATCATTTTTCAGGATCCGTATGCCTCGCTCAATCCGCGCATGACGGTCGGCTCCATCATCGGCGAAGCGCTGACGATTCACAAGCTCACCCATTCAGCGCGCGAATACGAAGACCGCATCGTCGAACTGCTGGAAACGGTGGGCCTCAATGCCGATCACATGCGCCGTTACCCGCATGAGTTTTCCGGCGGCCAGCGCCAACGCATCGGCATCGCGCGCGCGCTCGCAGTCACGCCCAAGCTCATCGTCTGCGACGAAGCCGTGTCTGCGCTTGACGTGTCGATTCAGGCGCAGGTGATCAATCTGCTCGAAGACTTGCAGGAAAAGTTCAACCTCACTTATCTCTTCATCGCGCACGATTTGTCGGTGGTCGAACACATCAGTCAACGTGTGGCCGTGATGTACCTCGGACGCATCGTCGAAATCGCGTCCAGCCACGACCTGTACACGAATCCCCTCCACCCGTACACCGAGGCGCTGTTATCCGCCGTGCCGATCCCCGATCCGACCATGAAACGCAAGCGCATCATGCTGCAGGGCGACGTGCCCAGCCCGATCAAGCCGCCATCGGGATGCCACTTTCACACCCGCTGCCCGATTGCGCAAAAGCCGCTGTGCAACACCGAATCGCCAACGCTCAAACATTCCAGCGACGGGCATTGGGTGGCGTGTCATCTGCGCGGCTAACGCGGCGTTTTACCGTTACAACTTTAACGTCAAAGCCCAATCGGGCTAGGGGCTGAAGAGCGTTTTTGCTAAATACCGCCTTTGGTAAAAAATACCCGCTTAGCCCAATTTGAATGGGCTTCTCTGTTCAAAGCCATTGCTTTAACAGCTGTGCAGCGGTGAGTAACGCTGCATTCGGCATGGCTCGCGCTTATCGACTAGCGCGGTGAACCGCCAGAGCGTGACGCTGGACTGGCAGTGGGCCGATCAATGGCGTCACCCGATACGACGTCGACCAGATCGCGGCAATCTCGCCGGGGAAGATTGCTGCCCGTGACCGTGCAGCGATCTTCTTTCGCCAGTGGCGCGGCATCTTTGCCGTCAGAAACACTGGCGCATCCGACCATCGTTGCGCACAAAGTTGCGCCGACCAACGCTAAAAATGGCTTCATAGAACTTGATTAAATATGGATTGACATCCTCCAGTTTACGAGACCCCAGCACCTGCGCGCAACTGGTACATCCGTATCGTAGTTTTGAATCGCGTCACCCTTTTTTTGGAGGATAGCCATGACAGTAGTTGACTGGCACAAAAACGAAATTACGCGCACCGTCCCGATCACATCATCGTATCGAAACACGCAAAACGTGCGGCGCTTTTTTCGAGCGGAATGCGGAGAACACTTCAAATTTGACCGCCCGTTTATGGCGTGGCTGATCGATGGCACGCCCAAAACCATGGGCGACGCCGCAGACGAGTGGCTAAAAAGTGATCAGGTGGGAACCACCACCGTTTCGACTCGCCGCCAGGCCCGTGAATGAGCCAATTTCAGTATTTTTACGCTCTAACTCATGTCACCCGCCACTCACTCTGGAGTTATCGAACATGATCAATACACCTGCTGGGTACATGAGTCTGGCCAATGCGGCCAATAGCTACACCCGCCAAAAAATGACCTACGGATCGTCAAACGACGTGCGTAAAATTATTGGCCCCATCAGCTTTGTGACCAACATTGGTGTTGGCATTGTCAACTCGATAGCGCGCCACGAGGCCGACGTGGAGGTCGACCGCCTCAGGGTGGCCGACTACAACACCCGCAAGCAGATGGAGATATGGGCAGAAAAGGCCGAGAAATACGGCGCAGGCAATTGTGGCGAGCAGTCGGCGATTGCATTCCAGTATCTTCGTGCGCGACAAGTTGAGCCGCTCACATGGACACGATGGTCGGTCGGCAATCATGCCTTTGTGTTGCTCGGTAAACCCGCCAACGGCACCCCTGCGCACGCGAAAGACTGGATCAACAATGTTGTGGTGTGCGATCCATGGAAGGGCGTGGTGGGCTTTTTGAGCCAGTTGCCGGCCTATCCTGTCCGCAACATGACCTTTATGCTGCATTCCGAGGCGGGTGTGGTGGTGTAGCGAGCGGCGCGAATTCAAAATTTTTGCAGACACGTGACTTGTTTTGCCTGCTGTATGCGTATGTAGAGGCATCACGGTCAAACGGATCGGCGTGGAGCCTCAGGGCGGACTGATTCGAATTGAGCTCGACAGACTGTCAATCGACAGTCGATTCCATTGCCACGAGGTTCGAATGACGAAAACCATGAATGATCCGAGACAGCGCGCCAAGCGCTGAACGCCGCGACCGTTGAGTCGTTGTTCAGCAGCTCGCTACAGTTTGTATTGTCAAAGCTGACTTCCAGCCAAATTCAGCAAATTCAACGCGTGCTGGACGCTGCCGTGGTCGACCCGGCAATCAAACAAGAGGTCGATGCGCTCTACCAACGGGCCCTGACACGCAGCGGCAACCTGGTCGTCAAAGACCCGGCGATGATCCGGCGCAGTGAACGCGTTATGCAGACCTACATCTGGGTCAAAGAATCGGATAAGCGGGTTCGACTCGACTACAAGGCCCTTTTGACCAGTGACGCGCTGACACCGCGAACCGACAATCCTGACGAGGCCGAGTATCTGGCGCGTGTGCGGCGCACGCTTGAATCGAGAGGTGTGTGGCTGCGGTTTGAGAAAAAGTACATCCGGGATCCTGAAGACATGTCCCGACGCGTCTTGTCGCCACGCTATTTTGACGCGTGGTTGACGCTCGGCCCCGATGGCGACGGTATTCCCACCAAGACCGGTCGCCTGGATCGCGAAGCGCTGCTCGGCACCACGGTGCTGGGCGCGGGCTATTACACCGAAGTCCATCAAGGCTTAACGCAAAGCGCGCTGGAAAAAGAGTTCCGCAAAGTCACCAATGCGATTGAGTCGGTCGAAGAGCAACACCGGGCCTTGGCAAAAATCCGCCGCGATGCACGAATCGGAGTGGTCGCCATTTCGGATACTTTTGGCGGTGCGAAATTTCCCGACGCATCGTTCACCGCGCCGGCTCGCCGGCTATTGACCAAGGCGCTGGAATTCAACATCGGAGGATTCGTCTACGGATCCCGCGCCTTGTTGATCGCCGCTGCGATCTGTGCCCGATCCGCAGCGGTGCAGCTGTCGGTTTATATCGACGACACCAGCTCCGGCGTAGAGCGGGCGGTGATTACGCTTAAAGTAGTCGTGGTCGTCACGGCAGTCGTCGAAATCGCGCTCGGTTATGGCCTGGTCAGACGAGCGGGCAGTGCGGCGGTTACGCAGGCCAGAAAGCAGGTTTTCTCCAAATTTGCGGCGCAAAATCCCGCCTTCATGGCCGAGGTTGACTCAATCACTTGGGTGCCTGTCGGCGAGGGGCGGCTGGCCAATCTTTCCTACAAATACGGCGCGGGCCTTTAAACGCAGACGGCGACTCTGGCTCTTGATTTCGGGGTAGCGTCTAGCGCGAAGTCGATTGGCGCGCCAGCAGGCCGCTGACCCGACGTAGCAACCATTTCGGCGTGCTACGCGACGCGAGTGTCGCCACCCGGTTGATGGTGCCCGGCACGCAGATCACGTCGCCCCGCATACAGGCATCAAAGCCCTGAAGAGCGACTTCATCAACGTTGCCGATCAGGAATCCTGGCAGCCTCGACAGCTGCCCGTTTGCCTCAGTAGCGGCGCTCAGCATGTGGGTCGCAGTGATGCCGGGGCAGAGCGCGGTGATCGTCACGCCGGTGCCTTTCAATTCCTCCGACAACGACTCGGTTAACGACAACACATAGGCCTTGCTTGCAGCATAAGTCGCGAGCAACGGAATCGGCTGAAACGCCGCGACAGACGCCACGTTCAACACCCGCCCCGACCCACGCGCCACCATCAGCGGCAGCAGGTGCGACAGCATCGCAGTCAGCGCAGCAATATTCAGATCAATGATCGCCTGATGCCCGGAAGGCGTCATGCGCACAAAGTGCTGCTGCTGCAAAACGCCCGCACAATTGACCAGCACGTCAGGCACGCGCTTGCGGCGCTTGAGCGTGGCCACGAG
>JANXNO010000106.1 GCA_025354075.1 Burkholderiales bacterium
CAACCGCAGGAGCCGCAGCAGTCTCAGTCGAGGCGGTAGCGCTATTTTTTGTGGGGGCAACGTTTGCCGCAGCGGGTGTCACCGGTGCCGTGGCCGGCGCGGCCTTGGTCGCCACGGTCGCTGCTGCTGCAGGGGCCGGTGTCGGCGTAGGCGCAACCCGTGCTGCTGCCGTTGCTGCTGCGGCAGAGGCAGCAGTAGCGGATGGCGCGGGTGCGGCGGAGCGCGGCAATGTAGTGTCGGCGTTGTCGCTGGGACCGGTCGCTGTCGGCGTCTGTACGGTCGGTGCCGGACTGGTAGCGCTAGGCGTTGGGACGGTAGACGCGCTCCCGCCGCGAAGCAACCAGGTCGACGCCGCGACGAGCGCCAGTGCGGCCACACCAATGCCAATGAACAGCGGCATGCGCGATGGCTGTTCCGCCACGACGGCGGGTTTGCTTGCCCGTACCTGCATGGGATCGAACGGTGCCGGTGCATCAGACTGAGCCAGGCCCAGTTTGGCGAAGCGCTCCAGTGCGGTTTGCACTTCTTCATCAGGTAGCGCAATGGTTTGCGCCAGCTGGGAGACCGATGCTGGTTGCGAGAGAAGGGTGAGCAATTTGCGCTGTCGAACCGAAAGCCCGGCGGCTCCGATTTTCTTTTCGTCAAATGCGAGCGAGGTTGCGCTCCACAGAGCGGCGGTATCGAGTGTAGACATGCGAGCCGTGAAGTTTTGTTATTCGAATCAACTTCGTTGCAAGCCCGCACGACATACGTAATGCCCCAAATGTTGCGCGGTCAGCAACGAGTCGGCTCAGCGGCGCTCGGGCTTGTGGCCTTGCTTCGTCTGAACATTCCGATTTCTATCAGATGTTTCCAATAAATTTGTTTTGTTGATGAATTTCGTGTGTTTGAACCGTTATGACCGGCTATAAGCTTTTTAGCGTTGGCGGCTTTCTGCTTGGGCTTGGCACATATTTATTGATAAAGTCGACTTGTCTCATTCCTGCCACGCTAGCCCTTTAATAGTGCGGTATCACCGAAATGAGTCAACGCCCTCGTTGTCGCTTCGAATGCGAGCCAGCGTGACGCCTTACCGTTTTTCAAAGGTAAGATGTTTGCACTTAAAATCGTCTCCAAAATTTCATGCGCCCACCTTGGTTCCCCCGTTTTACCGTTCGTCAGTTTGTTGTTTCTCTCACAGGCGCGTCAACGCTGTTTTTTACCCACTGGGCGTCCGGTCAGCAAAGCGGCACCACGGCACTAGATGGCGTGTCACCGCAGGCGATGGCGCAGATTGCCTCCCTGCTTGCTGACAAAGAGCAACGCACCAAGACGCAACAGAAGATCGATTCGCAACTGCTGTACGCGGCGCGCATGGCAGACCAGCGCGAAGTTGCGCCGGGCGTGCCTGCACAGGAAGTCAATTTGCGCTATCAGACGAGTGCGGCCACGGGCGCTCAGATGGTTCGCATTGACGTGCGCACCAACGAGTTTGCCGGTGCCAACGCCAAAGTGGCCGAAGCGATCATCGCGCTGGGCGGCGAGGTGATCGAAGATGTGCCTCAATTCAACGCGATTCACGCCGCGCTTCCGCTCGCGCAAATGGAGGCGCTGGCAGCGCTGGTCGAAGTGCGTTTCATCACTGCGGCGGCGATCAGGCAAAACGACACTGGTAGCTTCAACTCGCAGGGAGATAAAGCGCTCGGTGCTGACGTGGCCCGTTCCATTTTTCCGATGGCGCTGGGCAATGTAAAGGTGTGTGTAATTTCCGATAGCGCGAGCGCTGCCGGCATCGCTAATTCCGTGGCCAATGGCAACCTTGCTGCCGGGCAGGTGACAGTGTTGCCCGGTCAGGCGGGAAACAGTTCAGACGAAGGTCTCGCCATGCTGGAAATCGTCAACGATATCGCACCGGGCGCGCAACTGTTCTTCGCTACATCGGGCAATAGCGAAGCCGCGTTTGCAGCGAATATTCTCGCGCTACGCAACACTTACAACTGCGACGTGATGGTCGACGACATCCGCTTCGGCAGTGAGCTGCCGTTTCAGGACGCGGTCATTGCGCGCGCTGTGAATACGGTGACCGCTGCAGGCGCGATTTACTTCGCGTCGGCGGGCAATTCGGGCAACAAAACCGATGGAACTTCCGGCACCTGGGTGGGTGATTTTTCTAATGGCGGTGTATTTGTCGTACCCGGCGTCGCTACACCCTATGAAGTCCATTCGTTTCAGACCACGCCTACCGTGCAAAACTATAACGTCGTGAACGCAGGCGGTTCGTCGTACGCGCTGTCATTGTTCTGGTCTGATCCAGAGAACGGATCAAGCAACGACTATGATCTTTTTCAGCTCAACGCTGCGGGCACAGCGGTCGTGTCCTCATCAACCAGCACCCAGAGTGGAACGCAGAACGCTTATGAGGCCGCCACGTTGTCCTCAACCGGTGGCAATCGGGTGGTCGTGGTTCGCAAGGTAGGCGCTGCCAACCGTGCGCTCTATTTGTCGACCGGGCGTGGTCGGCTGGCGATCAACACCAATGGTTATGCCCGTGGTCACTCGGCCGCAATTGACGCAATAGCGACTGCTGCCGTGCCAGCTTCCGTCGCCAACGGAGCGGGTCCGACCGGGCCTTTCCCAAACGCGTACACCGCCAGTCAAACCACGGAGTTATTTTCGTCGGACGGACCGGCGCGCAAGTTTTTTCAACCGAACGGCACGGCAGTCACGCCGGGTAACTTTTTGATCGGCACGGGTGGCGGCCTCACTCAGCAATATCCTGTCGTGACCGCATCCGATGGCGTAACGACGTCGGTGCCCGGATTTGCGCCGTTCTTTGGCACGTCCGCCGCCGCGCCGCACGCAGCAGCGGTCGCTGCATTGCTGAAAGCGTACAAGCCTGCGCTCACAGCGACGCAAATCCGCGCTGCGCTGGTCGCCACCGCGCTCGACATTGAAGCCGTCGGAACCGACTCCGACACGGGCGCTGGCATCGTGCGCCCAGTGAATGCGCTGTCGTTCGTGTCGGGCGGCCCAGCGCTGTCTGCGGGCACCCCTTCAGCGCCGATTGCAGAGAGCGCCAGCCCCGCCAACAACGCGGTTGATTCCGGCGAAACAGTGGTCGTCAACCTGCCCGTGTTCAATTACGGCAGCGCCGCGACCATCAACCTGATCGGCACGCTGGAAGCGAGCGGCGGCGTGACGCCGACCACCAACAATCCATTGAGCTACGGCGTCATCGCCGCGGGCGGCGGCAGTGTGACGCGTCCCTACACATTTATCGCCACGGCCGCCTGCGGCAACACCATTACGCTGACGCTTCAGCTCAAGGACGGCACCACGAGCTATGGCTCGGTCACATACACCATCACGCTGGGTACGCTTTCGACAACGACAACGACGACGCTGTTTGAAAACTTTGACGGCGTGACTGCACCAGCGCTGCCTGCAGGATGGACCAGCACCATTGTCACCGGCGCCATTGGCAACTGGACAACATCCACAACGACGCCAGATGCCGGTACAAACGCCGTTTTCGCGACGCCGGTTGCGAGTGCCGCCGAAACACGCCTTGACAGTGCAAGTTTCGCCTTGCCGTCCGGCGTCACCAATCAGGTCAGCTTCCGCCATCGCTGGAATCTGGAGAGCGGTTACGACGGCGGCGTACTCGAAATCGCCATTGGCGCGGGCGCTTTCAGTGACATCATCACTGCGGGCGGAAGCTTTGTTTCGGGTGGATACACCGGCACGATCTACGGCGGCACAGCCAATCCATTTGGCGCTCGCTCTGCCTGGACCGGCAGCGCGGACACGGCCTACACCACCACGCTGGTGATCTTGCCCGCTTCCGCTGCCGGGCAAAGCGTGCGCCTGCGCTTCCGGCTGGGTTCCGACAACAGCACGCTGGCTGCAGGCACAAACGTTTGGCGCATCGACACGGTTCAGCGCTTGGTGGCCAGCCGTGTCTGCACGGCGCTGACACCGACGAACATTGTTCTGTCACCGCTCAGTCCGGTTCATCGTGGACAGCAACGCACCGTCACGGCAACGGTCACCAGCGGCAGCGGTGTGCCGACGGGCTCGGTTTGGGTAAGTGGTGCCGGCGCAAGCTGCAACATCACGCTCGCGTCGGGCGGGGGCAATTGCGCGCTGTCGCCGACCGTGGTGGGTGTGAATCAAACCGTGACCGGCAGCTACGGAGGCGACGGCTCTCGTGCGGCCAGCAGCGCCACGACGCCATTCACCGTTAAATCGACGCTTGATGTTGATGACAATGGCACGCCTCAGGTGGCGGTTGATGGTGTGATGGTGCTGCGTTACCTGTTCGGCCTGACGGGCACGGCGGTGACCAACGGCATCACCATGGGCAGCGGCGCGCAGCGTACCGATCCCGTCGCGATCAATACCTTCCTCGGAGAGGTTTCGTCACTGCTGGACATCGACGGCGATACAAAGGTCAAGCCAACTACCGACGGTTTGCTGATCATGCGCTACCTGCTTGGCTTACGCGGCACGGCGTTGATTAAAGGCGCGGTTGCACCCGCGCCGGGGGCGACGCGCACGTCGGCGACGGATATTGAGAACTATATCCAGGGCTTGATTCAATAGCGCAAAGGCGAGCTAACCCGAGCATGTTCGCGAGTGAGTTCAAGGCCATCAGCTTTTTGCTGAAAGCCTTGATCTAATTGGGCTATTCTAGCGAATGAGCTAATTATCGACTTTAAGCGAATAGTTCAGTTAAGCCCAAGTTGAATGGGCTTTTCGTGGAAAAGTTGTTGTGCATTAGACACCTTAAAACGTCACGACGCATCTGCACTCGTTCATGAAACTGCGCGCCGTTCCGCACGCCAGGACAACATCATCGCGCCTGCCAGCACCACCGCACCGCACACCGGCAACCAGCGATAGCCCGCGCTGGCGATCACTGCGCCGCCGACGGTGGTGCCGACGGCTTGGCCGAGATAAATCATGCTGGTGTTGAGGGCGATGCTGGCACCTGAAAGCTCGGGAGAGGCCATGACCAGCCGCGCCTGTTGCGACGAATTGTTGGCGAAAATGCCTGCGCCCCACGCAAGCGTGCCGACCACGAACGCGATCAGCCACGAACCGGCTACCGCGAGCACGACCATGCCGATACACATCGACATCAACGAGATGGCCACGTTCGATGCCGCGCCCGCCCTGCCGATGCGCCGCGATGCCCAGAGGTTGCCAACGATACCCGCCGCACCAAACATAATCAAGGCGAGCGACAGCGTGTTGGGCGATGAGTCCAGCAAAAAACCGATAAACGGTGCGATGTACGCAAACGTTGTGAACTGCCCAGACGCGGATGCAGCGGTCACCAACAGTATCGCGATCAGCGCCGGATGTTTGAGCACTCGCAGCCACGCATCACGCGACAACGACGCGCCGTGCAGACCGCTCGGCACCACGCGCCATACCCAGATCACGCCGACCACACAAATGGCGGAGAAGACAACAAATGTGGACCGCCAGCCGATGTGCGCGCCTAGCCACGCCGCTGCAGGGCTGCCGAATACGGAGGCCACCGACCAGCCAAGAAAGATGCCGGTGATCGCCGCGCCGCGTCGTTCTGGTGCGATCACCAAACCCAACGTGGCTGCGGCTTGCGGCGTGAATACTGCGGCACCCATCATGGTCACGCTGCGCACAATAATCAGCATCGTCAGGTTCGGCGCAAACGCACACAGCGCATGGCCAACGGCGTACAAGCCGATCGAACCGGTGAGTAGCGTGCGCCGATCAACGCGCGAAGTGAGCGTGGCCAAAACGGGCGAACCGATGCACATACCGATGGCAGCAATCGTGATCAGCAGCGCGGTTTGCGGCACCGTTGCCCCGAGATCCGTCGACAACACGATCAGCAAACCCGGCACCAGCATCACGCCGGTGCCGATGACGAAGTTGCCGAACAGAAAAGCGAGAACGAAGGCGCGCTCTTTGTGCAGAGCGCTCGGGGGATGGCTCAAAACGTCAGATGGCTTTACGCTGTTTTGCTGCGATTGACCGCGCGGCCAACCGCCAGACCAATCAGCATCGCGCCCACCATCGCCACCGCTGCGCCGATGAAAATGGTGCGCGGCAAATCATGATCCATAAACCAGCCAAAGATTGGCGCTGACACCGCGAGGCCGGCGTCGAGTCCCGAATAGACTGTGCCGTACACGCGACCGGTCGCGCCCACCGGGGTGGCGCGCTTGATCAGCAAATCACGCGACGGGCCAGCGACACCGGTGCCAAGCCCTGCCAGCATCACCAGCAACAGTGTGCCGATGCCGCCCGCCCAGCCGGTAGCTGCGAGGATCAGCAGTACCGCTGATCCAGAGAGCGATCCACCAATAATTTTTTCCGGGTCAGCCCACTGCCGACTGATCGCAAACCCGCCCGCGAGTTGGCCAATCGCGCTGCACACGAGATACCCGGTCAACGCGGTTGCCGCGACCGTGAGCTTCAATCCGGCGATGGCTTGCAGGGCGGGCGTCGCGAAATTCTGAATCGCCGAATTGCTGAAGGTGATGACGAAGAAGAACGCAAAACACAGCCACACCACCGGTTGCCGCATGAACGCAAGGCTCGATTCGGGCGCTGCGGTTGATGAAGGTTTTGGCGCGTTGCCAGCCAATGATCGCGTGTCAATCGCATCCCGAAAAATCACCGCAACCGCCAGCACGCACAGCGCGAATACAGCAGCGCTCGCAAGCGCATTGCGCCAGCCAAACTGCTGCGCAAGAATCACCATGACCAGCGTTGCGGACGCGTAGCCCAGCGTACCACTCAGGCCGTGCGCGCTGTA
>JANXNO010000155.1 GCA_025354075.1 Burkholderiales bacterium
CCCACGACGTCCCTGTTTCGCAATCGCGACGTGATCAAAAACTACTGGCGGCTGGTTGAACGATACCGCGCCACCGTGCTCTCCGCAGTGCCGACGGTGCTCGCGGCACTCGCCAATGTGCCGATCAACGGCGCGAATATCTCAACGCTTCGTTACTGTCGAACCGGAGCAGCGCCGCTCTCGCCGGAGCTCTCGCTGCGATTTGAAAAGCTCTTCGGGCTGCATGTTCACGAGGCGCTCGGCATGACCGAAATGGCTGGTATCTCCACGATTACGCCGCCGGGTGTCGTTGGCCCTGCGGGCTGTGTTGGCTTGCGATTGCCCTACATAAAACTGCGCGTCGTTGCGCTCGATGAGCAAGGCGGCGCAAGTGACCGCGACGTGCCAGTCGGTGAGCAAGGCATGGTGCTGTTTAAGTCACCCAACTTGTTCTCAGGGTTCGTCGACCCACTCGAAAACGCGCACGCGTTCACCCATGACGGATGGCTCGCCACGGGCGATCTCGGCTGGCTCGACGATCAATCGCGACTGCATCTCACTGGCCGTTCGAAAGATTTGATCATCCGCAGTGGGCACAACATTGATCCCAAGGTGATTGAAGACGCCATCGGCGCTCACCCCGCTGTGCAGCTCTGCGCGGCTGTGGGCGCGCCGGATGCCTATGCAGGTGAGCTGCCAGTCGTGTTCGTCACCTTAGTTCCCGGCGCTACAGCCAGCGAAGCCGAGCTGTTGGCGTTCGCCGCCGAGCGCGTGGACGAAGCCCCCGCGAAGCCCAAAGCCGTCACGATTCTCGAGCACATGCCAATGACCAACGTCGGCAAAATTTTCAAACCTGAGCTGCGCCAGTTGGCGGCGCAAGCTGCGGCGGCAAAGGCACCGCAGTAACGCGCTAAAGCCGAAAGGCGGGCCGTTTTGCCAGTGCGTCTCGCCAGCGACACAAATCCGCGTGCTGTTCGCCGGGCTTGATGCGCACCACGCGCGCGAAATCCACCGCGACCACTGCGGAGATATCGGCAATGCTCAACTGCCCCGCTGCGATGAATTCGCGCCCTGTCAGGCGTTCGTTCAGCACGTCGAAAAACTGCTGCACCCGCTTCAGCCCCCGCTCCGCGAGCGCCGGAATTTGCGCATAGTCCACCGGCCCCGGCAGCGCCCGATTCACCATCGCGGGCGCGCTATTGCGTAGTGCCTCCGCGATCGCCATCAGCCCTTCAAATTCCACACGCCAGTTCCAGCTCGCGATCTCCGCTTTGTCGGCGGGCGTGATGCCCAAGAGCGGCGGGTTCGGGTAGCTCGCCTCAACCCACGCCGTAATTGCCGCGTTGTCCGCAAGCACTGCGCCGTCCGGCGTGCGCAGCGCTGGCACTGTGCATTGCGGGTTGATCGCGCGATACGCGTCACCCAGTTGCTCCCCCTGCCGCAAATCAATTTGCACCGCCTCATGCGGCACGCCCTTTTCTGCAAGCAGAATACGCGCGCGGCGCGGGCTGGGTGCAGTGGCGCAATCGTAGAACGCAATCACTTCGCTACCTGCGTGTCGAAGTCGCTCGCGTCGTGCCGCTCCGGCAATTGGCTGCTGGCGTCACCCCACGTGCGGTTGACCATGCGGCCACGTTTCACCGCAGGTCGCTGCGCGATTTGATCGGTCCAGCGCAGCACGTTCGTGTACGCCTGCACCTGTAAAAACTCGCCCGCTTCGTAGAGCTGACCCTTCGCCAGCGTGCCGTACCACGCCCACACCGCCATGTCGGCGATGGTGTACTCGTCGCCCGCGAGATACTCGGTCTCCGCCAATCGCCGATCCAGCACATCCATCTGCCGCTTCACCTCCATCGCAAAGCGGTCAATCGGATATTGCATCTTGCTTGGCGCGTAAGCATAAAAGTGACCGAAGCCACCGCCCAAATAAGGCGCGCTACCCATCTGCCAGAACAGCCACGACAGACACTCAGCGCGCTCCGCCCCATCCTCCGGCAAGAACGCGCCAAACTTGTTCGCGAGATGCAAAAGGATCGCGCCCGACTCAAACACGCGCACCGGCCTCAATCCACTGCGATCCAGCAGCGCCGGTATTTTGGAATTGGGATTCACCGCAACAAAGCCGCTGCCGAACTGGTCGCCTTCGCTGATTTTTATCAACCACGCGTCGTACTCCGCGCCCGTGTGGCCCAACGCCAGCAACTCTTCCAGCATCACCGTCACCTTCACGCCGTTGGGCGTGGCCAACGAATACAACTGCAACGGATGCTTGCCCACCGGCAAGTCCTTCTCATGCGTCGCCCCCGCAATCGGCCGGTTGATGTTGGCAAAGCGACCGCCGTTGGCTTGGTCCCATGTCCAGATGTTTGGGGGCGTGTATTCGGGTGTGGTGCTCATGGGTTTGTCTTTCAAACGACGGCTTCGTCTTCGCCGCGTGGTTAACTCGAACTCGGTGTCAACGTCGTTCGCGTCTCTTGCTCCAACGGCGTGAGAGGCGCGACGCCTATTGGCTTTGTGGCTCGTGCGTTGGCGGCGCGCGCCATCTCCGCCAAATCGTTGCCGTTTTCAGCGAGCATCGATTCGCGAATACGATGTAGTTCTTCGACAATCGGATCTTTCCACATCAGTTGGTTCCCATCATTTCAAGCGGGGTCAGAATTCGCGGCGGCACATGCCCGAGATCGCGAAGGTTCGATTCAACCAGCGGCAAGGTTTCACCATTGGCAATGTGCGTGCAGTTCCACGTCAATAGATAATCAGCCTTCCAGAGCGCGGCGAGTGCAACGTGAACGGCATCGGCTCGAGCTTTGGCAGGCAATGCCCCGCGCGCAACCAGCGCTTCAGCCAGCGTTACGGCCTCAGGAGAAATCATCATGCTTTCGATGCCGGCGAGCTCGTTCAAACGTTGCTGCGACGCGTCGGGATCGCCGCGAGAAGCCTCGTCAATTACCAACGCTGAGACAGCAATTGTGAAGTCGTTGCGACGATGCGCCCACCACTCGCGTGTGATCTCCTGATGCGCCGCCACGATCAAATCGCGGCTGGGGCGCGAGGTCAGGTAGCTAACGACGGAGGTCTCAATGTAGATGCGAGATTTCATGCGCGTAGAGCGTAGCATGCACCGCAGGATTTTTGTGCTTCGACATTTCGCGCAAAACGCCCCCTGCAAAGTTCGCGCAAGAAGCGTCATGCGCATAGAATGCGTATGACGCTTGTTCTAAGGATTCACCATGCGCGCAACCGCTAACGAACCAGCAACAGCGCCGAAGAAACGTGCGGTCAACCTCACGCTGAATGTTGACCTCGTGGCGCAAGCGAAAACATTCACCGGTAATCTGTCGGCCACGATGGAAGCTCTGCTCGCTGACTACGTGGCGCAGCAGCAACAGGCGCGCTTGTCGCGCCAACAGGCGGCCGATGCTTGCGTTGAATATTGGAACGAAGTGCTCGCCGCTGAAGGTTCGTTCGCCGACGAACACTCAACGCTGTAGTCACGTAATGGCTCAGTTCGACGTACACCGCAACAAGGGCGCGCTACAGGCATCAATCCCTTTTGTCGTCATCGTCCAATCCACGCTCTTTGATGGTTACAGAAGGCGTGTCGTGGTGCCGCTTCGGCGGCGTGCGGCATTGCCAAAACAACCCGCAATGGCTAGCTCCCGCATGAACCCGGTTTTTCGCATCGAGAAAATTGACGTCATATTGCATCCGCTCGACATGGTGTCCGTCGCCGTCGAGCAACTCGGCGAACGCGTTGGCTCGTTGTCCGAGCATGGACAAGCCATTGTTGACGCGCTGGATGAACTGCTTACGCGGTCTTGGGGTTGAACTTGAAGAGAGTAACGGTGGAAATAGACAAGCCCGCCCATCGCATATCGAGAAGTTTCTGCGACAAATTGACTAGTGGCTTTGTTTTGAAATGCCTATTGGATAAGGGCTATAAGCGAATTATTGCGAAAAGTCGATATTTGGCATAAATAAGATATCAGCCACTACGCAATAAGCATTTCAAAAGAAAGCTGTATCGGAGGATTGACGATTCGGGGGTGCAAATAAATGCTGCAATGCAACGCCTGAACCGGGTGGGGGCATCACAATTTCATTCTTCGGCACAGTCAACTAAAAATTTTGGATGACGTTGTTTTCTAGAAAAATATTCGCTATTTGCGAAAAAAACTATTGAATCTTCTGATGTCGCCCCAATGTATGGTTACATGAGGTAAACGGAGACAACTGTCGAAACTTGGTGCTTCGGCTGAAGAGGCGCTGTGGGGTTGCGAAACCCTGACAACTCGTGGGATGCAGTACGTAGCGGCGCGGCGACGTGTCGACATGTATCGTATTGGCGCGAGCGTGTCCGAACGACACGGACACGCTATTTGGAGAATAGGGGCAAAAACCCGGAGCTACTCCGCTTGGTTACGAACGACAGCCACGACTTGAGCATAGTGCACAAGTCGGTTGGTGTAGCCAGGAGATAGTCATGAATGACCGTCGCAAACCTCACAAGCATCGGGGGTCGGCGAATCGGATCAAGTCATGGCTGCGGCGACCGGGGACGCTCAAGATGGCAATAGCTGTCTTGCGTTTAGTTTCCCTGGTTGCGCGGTTATTTGATTTGCACTGATTAACCGACACCCCTTCCTTTCCTAAGCACTGTTGTAGTCAATTTATAGAAAAGGTTATCTGTCATGCTGCACCGGGCGCTACGGTTGTTGCGCACTTACCATCAACTAAAGCAAACGGACTTGGCTGATCGTCTTGGTATTTCAAACTCCTATTTGAGCGAGATTGAAAAGGGCGTCAAAGCACCGAGCATGGAGTTGCTGGGTGCGTACGCAAGGCACTTCAAAATGCCGGTCTCGTCAATACTGCTTTTTTCTGAATCGATTGGCGAGCCGCGCAAGCCGAGCACTCGCGTTCGTGTGGCCGCGGCTGACAAAATATTGCGCCTCCTAGAGTGGATCGACGAACGGGACACCGTGCAAGAGCATGCTTAAGCGCTACCCGCTCAATCAGTCTCCGCTGTACCGATTGCGCGGCAAGGGTCAGTTCGCAAGCGTTGTCGGCATCACCTTCGCTGAGTCACTGCAGCTCGTCGATTCCAACTCATATCGCGTGTTCGTCAATCAGAAGAACCGTGAAATTCAGCATCCCACTGGACATCTCAAAGTCGTACACGGGCGAATTGCTGCATTGCTAAAGCGCATTGAACTTCCAGACTACGTCTTTTCGCAGAAGGGGCGATCCTATGTGGAAAACGCGCGAATGCATGTCGATCAGACGCCTCTCGTCAAGACAGACGTTTCTACTTTCTACCCCAGCACGACTCATGCGATGGTCTGGCGCATGTTTTCAAAATTGTTCGATTGTGCTGATGACATCGCTGGGCAACTCGCCGATATTTGTTGCTATTCACGACGGCACCTTCCCACCGGCAGCCCGTTGAGCGGTTACGTGGCATTTTTCGCCTCACAACCGATGTTCGACGAAGTGAATGATCGGGCGGTCACCAGCGGTTGCTTGATGACACTATTTGTTGACGACATTGCGATTTCGGGTACGAGGGCAAACAAGCAACTTCTGACGCAAATTAGGCACGTTGTTCGCGATCACGGTCATCAAACGAAGGACAAAAAATCGCTCACGTTCGCCGCAACGACTGTCAAAACTGTGACCGGGGTAGTAGTGACCGCAGCGGAAGTGAAACTACCTAACAGACGTCATCTGGCAATTCGGACTGCACGGCAACAGCTGGCTGATGCCCCGGCAAACGACGTCCTGCAACTGAAGAAACAACTCGCGGGACGAATTCTGGAAGCGCGACAGATTCTCTGAAACACCGGTCCAGAGCTTTTACTTGGCATTTGCTTGCATGCTGAAATCGCTCATCAACCCGCCAACCGAGCCACCCAAGCCTTGGTGTCATGACAAGCTTCCATCGCCCGCTTGTAGCCTTCGCGCGCGGTAGCGCGAGCCACATAAGCCTGCTCCACCTCGCCCAG
>JANXNO010000159.1 GCA_025354075.1 Burkholderiales bacterium
GCCGCCGCCAACGAAGCCGGACGGCTCAATCGACTGGGCACACGTCGATGAAATCACGATATTGAAAGCTGAGGACTACCATGACTGAACGGACATTGCGCGGATATGAGTCGCTGGCTGACTTCGCGCCAGACTGGATCAGTGCTCCCGGCGAAAGCATCGCCGACCTGTTGGATGAGCGCGGCTGGAGCCAGGCGGATTTCGCGATTCGCACGGGGTTCACGCCCAAGCACGTTCATTTGTTGTTGCAGGGAAAAGCTGGCATTTCGGAGGATACTGCGCTTCGGCTTGAACGGGTGTTGGGCAGCAGCGCTCGCTTTTGGCTGAATCTTGAAACGCAGTATCGCGAGCAGTTGCTGCGTCGCCAGGCGATTGCGTCGTTCGAGCAGGATGTGATGTGGCTCAAAGAGCTCCCACTTGCCGAGATGATTGCATTTGGGTGGGTGGAGAAAGCCAGTAGCAAGGCGCTGCAGGTGTACGCCTGCCTTAGGTACTTCGGTGTGGCGTCGGTCGATGCGTGGCGCGAGCAGTATGAGAAGCCTGTGGCGGCTTATCGCGCGGCCCCGAAGCTGACGAAAAAGCCCGCTGCGGTATCGGCCTGGCTTCGCCAAGGCGAACGCGAAGCCGAAAAAATTCGTACGGATGCGTATTCTCGCGAAGCGTTTGAGGCTGCATTAAGCGAAATTCGCGGCCTGACGACCGAGTCTGATCCGGCGAAATTTATTCCCTCTGTGATTGAGAAATGCGCCCGAGCGGGTGTGGTCGTCGTTTGCGCGCCCGCACCGGGCGGCTGTCCTGTCAGTGGGGCAACGAAGTGGCTGAGTGCCAACAGAGCACTCATTATGCTTAGCCTGCGCGGCAAAACGGATGACAAGCTTTGGTTCACGTTTTTCCATGAAACCGCGCACTTACTAAAACACGGAAAACGGCTCACGTTTTTGGACATTCTGGGTGAGGCCGGGCTCAACGCCGAGGAAGAAGCCGAGGCGGATGAGTTCGCTCGCGACTTGCTGATTGATGCGGCGCGATACCGCAGTTTTTGCGAAAGCGGACGATTCACCGAGGCGGCCATTCGCAGTTTTGCCGCTGACGAAAAGATTCCTCCCGGCGTTGTGGTGGGGCGCTTGCAGTTTGATGGGCGTCTTGGGTGGGATCGACTGAACAAGCTTAAAGTGTCTTACCGCTGGAATCACGAGGCTTAACCACCTCGATTTATGAGCACTAGCGCCTACACCGAAGACCAACTCGTTGAGCAACCCGCCATCGAGCTATTTGCCGCGCTTGGCTGGCAGACGGTGTCGGCGCTCGATGAAACGTTCGGCGCGGGCGGCTCGCTGGGGCGGGAGACTAAAGGCGAGGCGGTGCTGGTGGCGCGGCTGCGCGCGGCGCTGTGCAAGTTCAACCCGACGCTGCCGCCGGAAGCGATTAGTAACGCGGTTGATGAACTGACGCGGGACCGATCTGCGATGAGTCTGGAGGCGGCGAACCGCGAGGTGTACCGGCTGCTTAAAGAAGGCATCACGGTATCGGTGCCCGACGGCGAACACGGTGGGCAGAAGACGGAACGCCTTCGCGTGGTGGATTGGGAGGTGCCGGAGAACAATGACTTTTTGCTGGTCAGCCAGTTCAGCGTGGTCGGCAGCCTCTATACCTGTCGCCCCGATCTGGTGGGCTTTGTCAATGGCTTACCGTGGGTGGTGATTGAGCTTAAGAAGCCGGGCGTTGCGGCGCGCGCTGCGTTCGACGAAAACCTGACGCATTACAAGCAGCAAATTCCGGCGCTGTTCTGGAGCGGTGCGTTGCTCATCGCGAGCAACGGTAGCGACAGCCGCGTGGGCTCCCTGACCGCCGACTGGGGCCGCTGGGTGGAGTGGAAACGCATTGAGCGTGAGGATGAGCCGCGCCGGGTTTCGCTGGCGGTGATGCTGCGCGGCACGTGTGACCCTGCGCGGCTGCTCGACCTCGTGGAGAATTTCACGCTGTTCTCGGAGCACAAGGCCGGGCTTGTGAAAATCGTCGGGCAGAACCATCAGTTTCTCGGCGTGAACAACGCGATTGCCTCGATGCTGGAGGCGCGTGCGCTGGGCCACGGGCGCGGCGGCGTGTTCTGGCAGACGCAGGGCAGCGGCAAGAGTTTTTCGATGGTGTTTTTTTCGCAGAAAGTGCTGAGGAAGCTCGCTGGCAACTGGACGTTTGTGGTTGTCACGGATCGCGTGGAACTGGACGAGCAAATCGCGACGACTTTCAAGGCGGCAGGCGCGGTGTCGGAGGCCGAGGGCGACGAGTGCCACGCCACGAGCGGTGCGCACCTGCGCGAGCTGTTGCGCGGCAATCATCGCTACGTGTTCACACTGGTGCATAAATTTCAGACGCTGGAGCTGCTGTGCGACCGCTCCGACGTGATCGTGCTGACTGACGAGGCGCACCGCAGCCAGTACGACACGCTGGCGCTCAACATGCGCGCCGCGCTGCCCAAGGCGATGTTCCTGGCGTTTACCGGTACGCCGCTGATTGCGGGCGAGGAGCGCACCAAGGAAGTGTTTGGCGATTACGTTTCGATCTATGACTTTCAGCAGTCGGTCGAAGATGGTGCGACGGTGCCGCTCTTCTATGAGAACCGCACGCCCGAGTTGCAGCTCGTCAACCCGGATCTGAAGGAAGATATTCGGCCTCGACATCGAGCCGCATCGCAAGCGGATGAACGACTCCGATCCGGGACTGGACGAGAAATTCAAGGATGCCAAAGACCCGCTACGATTGGTGTTCCTGTGCGCCATGTGGCTGACGGGTTTCGA
>JANXNO010000161.1 GCA_025354075.1 Burkholderiales bacterium
GAAAATCCAGTAGCGTTTGGCAAAGGTTCGGCGTTCATCATTGTGCAAGTGCGCGGCGACATCCCGGGTTCGCCGCTGCCAGCAGGCAGCGTCACTTTTTCCGATTCAAAGCTGGGCGGCACGCCGCTGTGTGTGATGACACTCGGCGGCAATATCGGCAACAACACGGCGCAGACCGCCTGCAAAGTGCCCACCACAGCGGTTGTGGGCGATCACAACATCATTGCCATCTATAACGGCAACAGTTTTTATAAAGCAACGATCAGCGAATCGATCATTTTGAAGGTGCTGCCGTCGTTCACCGTCACCGGTGCGGCCATTGGCGGCACCGTCGAGCCAGCGTTGCGACCGTTCGTGATGAGTGGTTTTGGAGTGGGCTTCGACTTCACCGCCAATGCGGGCTTTAAGTTTGTTCGCGTGGACACCACGGCGGGCTGCGGTGGCAACCAGCCATCGGTGCCGATCAGCGCGACGATGTATCACTTCGAAAGCGGCGGGATCACCGCCAACTGCACGATCACGGGCGTATTCACGAATCTTGCCGTGGTGACGCCTATCGCCGATACCGGTGGGCAAATCAGCCCGTCGACACCGCAATCTGTCGCTTTTGGCTCGAAGCTGACCGTCACCGTGACGCCCAACCCCGGCTTCCGTCTCACCAACGTTAATGGCTGCGGCGTCGTGTTTTTTGGCGGCCCGGCAATCACCGGCCCAACGACCTGGACAACGGCCCCGATTAACAGCGATTGTCGCGTCGAGTCCTTCTTCACCGCGCTGCCCGCGTTCACGGTAAACGCCACAGCAGGCGCTGGCGGCAACATCAATCCCGCGACGCGTGCGGTGCCGCAAGGTACGACGGGCGCGTTCACGGTGACGCCGAATACAGGTTTCGTGATTGATGCAGTGAGCGGCTGCGGCGGTAGCCAGTCGGGCAGCACGTACACCACCGGCGCGATCACCGCCGCCTGTAACGTGTCAGCCACGTTCAAGAGTGCGCCCGTCACGCCACCAGTGGTTACGACCACGCCGATGGTCGAGTTTTTGCATCCGGCGCTGAACTACTACTTCCTCACCTCGCGCGCCAGCGAGATCGCGCTGCTGGACGTAAGGCCACCGTTCGCGCGCACCGGGCAGAGCTTTTTGGTGTATCCGGGTGCTGTCGCGGGCACTCATCCGATCACGCGTTTTTACTTCGACAAAGTGGCGCTTGCTGAATTGCGTGGCAGCCATTTCTACACGCTCGTCGATGCCGAGTTAGTCGCACTGACTGGCCTCAATCCGGGCAACGTAGCCGCGCCGAAATTGCCGTTCAGCGAAGGCGCAGATTCGTACGCCTTCCTGCCATTAGTGGAAGGCGTCGGCGGCAGTTGCTCGCCAAGCCTCGTTCCGGTGCTTCGTGTCTTCCGAGGCAACGCCCGATTCCCCGACGATCCCAATCACCGCTTCACCACCAGTACCGCGATCTACAACAGTCTTGTAGCGCAAGGCTGGGACGGTGAGGGGGTTAAGTTTTGTGTGCCGGGGTAGGGGAAATACCCAACCGTTTGACCTGTGTTCAGGATCACAAACGGCGCACAACGTCATTGAAACTCGGGGCCTATAAATGAGCGTTGCAACGCTTTATCAGCTCTACAGTGGCTATAAAACCGCTCGCGGCGAAATTTCAAAGGTCAAAGACTCCGGTGCGTTGAAAGTGCTTTCGCTTTCGTATCAAGTTGGCATGTTGGTGGTCGAATTTGCCAAGCTGAAACCTGCCGTCAAACTCGGAATGGCCGATAAACCGGTTGAAGCGATTTCGGTAAAGCTGCGGGTGATCGTCACCGACTTAAAGGCGTTGATTGAGAAGACCCCCCGGTATCTGCGATTGGTAAGGACAGGTCGGAGCATTACGTCACGGGGCTGCTCGACACGGCGAACATACAGCGCCTTGAGACCAATTAACTGCAACGTATTTACATTGAGCAATTTAACGGTGCGCTACCTGCCGCTGCGGGCGGCAAAGCGTACTGGCCTGAGAGAAAACGTTTGCTGCTCCACCTGAGAGACGCGGCCGCTGCAACGGCTACATCGCTAAGAGGAACTGCCTAGTCCTTTGAGCGTGACATCAAAAATACGGCAGATGGCCAAAGTACGCTGGGCGACGTCCGGGGCGACAAAACGTCTACAGCCGACGACGTCAACGAAATGGATAATGATTTCAAATGTCTGCAAGACGGTGAAACAAGCATGAAACGCACGCAAGCCGGTTTTTACGCGGTTGTCAATTTCTTTCAATGCTAGGCGGATCGCTTCGATCAGCTCATCGACGCGGGCGACGCGCTGTGGCTGAAAGGTAAGTAGCACAGCGGGCAAAGTGCAGGTCAGCGTGTGACCCTTACGCTCCAACACGGGGCGATAACTGACCCTGGTCGTGCCGTGCTGATCGGCCCCCAAGATGTTGGCCTCGTGCCAAGCGTCGCGCGTGGTGTCACGCCAGCACGAATAACCGCACCTTGTTGCCACCCCAACTGGTCACCGCATTGAAAATCGTGGTGAAGCATTCAGCGGAGGGATTCGGCAATTTGTCGTCGTACTGCCCATCGTCGCCCAAAGGTCGCACCGAGATGCAGCCGATCAACCACCCAATCGATGGGGCAGGGTGAATGAGAATGGCTTCCTGCAAACTACTCAGACCATGGTCGTGGGCAGATCGGGCGGTGACGCGCAGGCATCGTCCGTGAGGTTCGCTCTTGAGTTTCTTGACGACCGAGTTGCCGGTTTGTGCGAAAAAATCGTACGGCGAAGTGCTTTTGGGTAGCGCAACATAACCACTGGTGCCGTCGTTACCGCGATGGCGCTCCATCGAGCGGAACATAGTAAGCGGTGCGATCACACGCTCGCTTGAGCTAATCAGCTCCAGCGAGCGGCCTTGAAAAGAATGGCAGCTTTGAAGCGCGTTCTCAGGGGCGGCTATCCCGCCCAATCCGCCTCCAATGCTCGCGTCTATTATTCCTGCGGCCAACGAAGCCGCCGTTCCCGAAGGTGCGCTGGTGAGTCGTGCCGCATAGACCGCGGGTCCCACGAGCATGCCGAGCAGCCGCCATCGGCCACTTTTTCGTGTGCGCTGCGCGGTCGCGGTCAGCGTTCTCGGGTGGCGAGCATGTTGCGCCTTTTGCTGCGCAATATCAAACGCGTGGCGTTGCCGATCATTCATGTAGTACTGCTTGATGCGTGCCTGGTCGTCGCTGCTGTTGGCGCTAACTCCCTGGCCAATCAGCGTCGGCTGACCGCGATGACTGGTCGCATGTGTGTGCAGCTCCTCGTTACTTTCGTACACGAATTCGTGAGCAGGGTGTCGTGTCAAAAAAAGGGTTACGTTTGGCATGTTTCAGGCTTTCTGAGGAGATGAAGGCGACGGTCGCTTTAAAAGCGAAAAACAAATCCGACCTTGGCTTTCCAGGCCGGATCTTTTTCGTCGTGTTCGCGTCCATGTTCCACGCCGACCGACGGTCGCCACTCGATATTTCGCCACCGCCCCACCCATGGTCGCCCGATGTAGCCGGGCAACAGATCTTCAGGGAAGTGGTGAGTGATGCCATGAATCCAGTCGTAGATGGCGCGACCGGCTGCGTCTTTGCCCACCACCCAACCTTCCAGGTCGATATGCACATTTCCTTTGCCGTTGTTACGCCCCGGTCGGTGGGTGACGTCGATTTCCAGGTGAATGCGCGGGCCATAGCCCACTTCCCGAAACCCCGTACCGAGCGTGACGCCAGACGAAACTTTGCCCTCGAAGGTGTCCGCGTCGTCGAGGGCAAGCGGCCCGATTTTTCGGGCGTCGCGCAACAGCCCCGCCGCATCATTGACGTCAAAGTCAAAACCCTCTGGCTCAGCACTATTTTTGCCGCCATACACGCGGGTCGCAGTAATTCCGTATTTATCGAGCGGCAGCCTGAGCGCCGCCAGCGCTCGCGAAACCCGGCGCACGATCGGATCATTGGCGTAGCTTGAAATCGCCATGCCCATCGACGTTTTGTGTCGGCCCCGCTCGGTGCTGAGATACATACGGCACAGGCCTGGCTTGTTGACGGCAATGTCCAGATGCACAAACGGGGTCTTGTCCAGCTGGCTGTAGCCTTCGGCCTTGATGCCTGCGGCCAGCCACGGGTCATACCCCGGCATGTCGGAAAAGTCGGGCGCAAGCTTGCTGCTCTGACGCGCAGCTTGACGCAGCCCCGCTACGTTTTCGCAGGTGAAATCAAAGCCGAATGGGCCCCAATACACCTCGCCCAACGTCCACTTGAATTTGCCGTGCAATTGCACGCCTGCCGCCGCAAGTTGCAGTATGAGCTGATTGAGTTCAGCGCGCATTGCCGCGCGTTCACCCGGTATTGCACCGGCTACGGGAAACGTCGGAGTCTGTCCCATGTGCGCGCACCTCGATCAAAATGGTGCAGGCTGCGGGCACCTTCAGTGCTGATGTGCTTTCAAGCCTGCTATGACCGTAAGAACGAAACGGGACGACGATTCATGACAGTCATCCGCAATAAATCTCACGCACCCGGGCCAGGGTGTTGTAGCACCCGCGTGCCGGCGAGGCGGTCATGCAAAAACTGGCGGGCCGGATCGCCAAGCGCCCACAGAAAGTTGGCGAACACGCCAAAAATCCACCACGCGCTGCCGCGTGTGCCAATCAGCATAAACATGGCCAGTCCGAGGGCCGGGCCAATCCAGGTAGCCAGATAGCGGATCACCGCTTGCTTGAGTGTGACCTCACCGCCCTCAGCGGACACCAGCTTCAGGTGCCAGGTTTTGAACGCCAACGTGCGTCGTCCCTTGATCCAGAAATAAATAAAGTAAGCGCCGATGCTTAGGAACAGGTACGCCTGCTGAAAGATCGCGATGGGGCCAGTCAGCACCTGCGGGCGGGCGACTTTCATGGACTCGCCCGACAGCGGCGCAAAGATCAGGCCCACGATGAACAGGTAGGCGACCAGGAACAGCAGTTCGTGGACGAACGCGCCGAAGCGACGCCACAGGCTAGCGATTGCCGGGGCGGGAATGATGGGGGCGGCGGCGGGGGCGATGGGTGAATCTGACATGCCCGGAATGTTACCGATGCGCCGCAAGCTGCGACGCAGTGCCGTTACGGTTTTTTGGTGTCGACCGGGGCCGTCGCTGGCGCTACTGCGGGCGTCACAGGCTTTGCTGGTACCGATGCCCCAGCCGGGGGGGCCGTTGCTGCCTTTTTGCGCAGTTCTTCGCGCTTCTCAGGCGGCAAATTTTGGTACTCGTCCCACTTCTGGGGTACAGCGGCTCGCTTTTCCGGAGGGAGATTTTTCAACGCGCTGTATTGCTCGCGCGCTTTGCGGCGCTCGTCGGGTGTCAGCTTGGCCCAACCCACCATTCGATCCTGCAGCTTCTTCTGCTGATCGGGTGGCATCGCAGGGTATTTTGCTGCTATTTCACGCCATTTACGCTTTCGGAGATCGGTCAGGCTAGACCAGTCTGCTTGCAGCGGTGCCAGCACTTTTTGCTCGTCTGGTTTTAAGTCTTGCCACTTCTGTGCGACCGCCGCGCCCGAGAACAGCAGGCCCAGTGAAAAAAACAAAACGGCCGCCAGTCTTGCAACTGTGGCGGCCGGTGAGTTGGAGGAGAGGTTTCGGGTTGCCGTCACTTCGATCTCAAGTTAGCTGTGTCATTGATCGTCACGCAAAAAATGCGAGAAACCTTTGTCCAGAAGCGCGTCGACCGGCACGTCGTCGGCGAGCAGCATCACGTCAACATCCGCCGTGTCGCGCGCGGTGGCCATTTCGTTCCATTGCTGATAGCTGTAGCTGGACAGAAGCGCTGCGATCACCAGGCCAGTGGCCCAGAAGCGCCAGTCGCTGACCCGGCCACCGCGACTACCGCCCGCCATGGCGAGCGTTGTGCCATTCATCTCGGTCGCTGAGGCGGTTTGCGGGTCGAGCGACGCGATGGCCGCGCGTCGTGCTTCAGCCAGGCGATACGCGATACCGGGCTTGATGTCTTGTGCGCCCGAATCAAGGTACGGGCGCAATGCCTTACCGACGCGATCCACTTCGCTGTCGGGTAGATTCGGGAGGAGGTTTTCTTTTTTCATAGTGTTATTCCTTTCTGGCGCAGTAGCCCCTGCAGGGCATGTACCGCACGGGAGCAATGTGTTTTCACGCTTCCCTCGGAGCAGCCCATCGTCGTGGCTGTCTCTGCTGTATCCATGTCCTCCCAGTAACGCAACAAGAATGCTTCTCGTTGACGCGGTGGGAGCTTGGCAATAGCCTCTTCAATGGCTCCCATTGCTTCGACCTGCTCCAGCGCTGCGAGCGGCTGATCCTTGCCAATGGCGCTGTCCTGCGACTCCAGTATTTCGAGCACGTCAAAATCTTCATCGGCGTTAGCGCCACCGAGGCTGGTGAAATTGGTGACGTACTGATTGCGCGTTTTGGTGCGACGGAAATGATCCAGGATGGTGTTCTGCAAAATGCGCGTGAACAGCATCGGCAGTTCGTTGGCGGGCTTGTCCGAGTAGCTCTCAGTCAGCTTCATCATCGAATCCTGCACGATATCCATCGCCGCGTCATCATCGCGAACCGCATAGGCGGCATGCTTGAAGGCACGTCGCTCAACCGATGCAAGGAACGCGTTGATTTCTTTGGCTTGAGCCAGGGTCGGACCTTTCTTTGTCTTTTTCTGCCGGTCAGCAGCTGAAGAAAACACGCTTTGAAGTTGCGCGATTATAGGCACCGAAGGCACAACTTTGCCCGCTAAAGTGCTGTTCATTGCACCAGAAACACTACCCATCAGCATAGCTGCAAACATCTGGACGATTTCTCCCCGAAAAATGACCAAATCCGAAAAAGCTCCGGCGTGTTGCCATAACGCGTGACAGTTGAGCCGGATGACAAGTTTTTTTTGTACAGGCTTGTAGCATCGCTGGCTTGTCCCGTTGCTATCGGAGCGAATTGGTGAGCCCTTTAATCTCGACCCTTAAACGCGTGCTGAAGACGCGCGGCGTGACCTACGCCGATCTGGCGGAAAAAATCGTGCTTTCCGAGGCGAGCGTCAAGCGATTGTTTTCGCAGGGCACGTTCACGCTAGAGCGGTTGGAACAGGTGTGTGCAGCGCTCGAAATTGATGTATTTGAACTGGCGAAACTGTCGCGTCGCGAACAGGCGAAGGCGGAACAACTGACCATCAAGCAGGAGCAGGCGCTAGCGAAAGATCGCGTGTTGCTTGGGGTGTTTTATCTGGCGTACAACGGCTGGCAGATCGATGACATGGTCAGGCAGTACGACTTCAGCAAGGCGCAGCTGTTCTCGCTCTTGCGCAAGCTTGATGGTATCGGCGTACTTGATCTGTTGGCAGGTGATCAGGTGCGCATGAAGGTGACACGCAATCTGCGCCTGCGGCGGCGCGGGCCGATTGAGCTGGCCTACGGGCGGGCAGTGGTGGGGGAGTTTTTGAGCCCCGAGTTTGATCGCGTTGGCGGCATGTTTCGCTTTGAATTTCGCGAGCTGTCGAGCGCAAGTTTTGAAGTGCTTAAACGCAAGCTTGAGCGACTTGCCGATGAGGTGCACGAGCTCGCGGAGCTTGACACAATGTTGCCGTCTAAAGACCGCCAAACCATCGGCGTTGCGGTGGGCATTCGTCCGTGGACAGTGTCGATGGTGAGCGGTTTACCACTGCGCAAAGCTTAGCAGCTTGTGGCTGAAAAGCCCATGCAATATGGGTTAAGAGCGATAAAACGTCATTTGTCGAGTTTAATAAAAATGGGCCCGTAGGCCCATCTTATCTGGGGGTCGCAGCGAAAAGCTGCTTGCCGATCTCTTTTTGGCTTTACAGTCCTGCTGCCAACACCTGCTGGAAGTAGCTACGCACGGCAAGATTGCAGAATGGTGGCACCAAGGAGCCATGGTAGGCACCGACCACACGCTCCGCCGGGCTTGCGCCCAGCGTCGGATCGGCTGCAGCCGAGGCCTTCGCAGAAGCGAACGCGCCCGCCAGCGTTGGGCCAACGGTCGCAGCGTTTTCGAGGTCAAACACCTTAACAAGTGCCGATGCGCCCTTACCGGCAAAGTAGGTCGCCGCGTCGCTGGTGTTGGTGCCGAACACGGTTGGGTCTTGTGCGCCGAGACACATAGCAACCGGACGGGCTGGCGTCCAGCTCAAAAGATCGTTCTTGGCAGCTGCAACCCATAGCGGATTGGTTGGCGTGGTCAGCAACGTTTGACGATAGCTCTGCTTGATCAGGTTAGGCGTACCGATACCCGCAGCAAACAACGCGTTGAGCGACGGGTCAGCCGTCACCAAAGGCCCTGACGCGAACAGTTTAGTCGGCAGTTTGCCAGTTGTGAACAACTGCGAGAAAGTCAGCGGTCCCGGCATCAGGGTCTCGATTCCCGTTGCGTAGGCGGCCTCATACACATCCGAAGGCGAGGTGTACAGGTTGCCGTAGGCCTTCTGCCAGCTGGTCAGGATCAGCGGCGTGAACACCGTCGCACCTGCGTTAACACCGCCCGCGAACACCGTCTGGAACGTTTTTACCAGCGAATACGGACCGGACATGCTGCCCGATGCGGTCACCTTGAATTCGCTCGAATAATTGGTTTGCATCGCCTTGTGCGTGGCCATCGAAACGTGACCGCCCTGCGAATAGCCCGACAGGAAGAGCTTGCCGGAATCGGTCGCTGCAATTTTCGGGAATGCGGCACGAGCGGCGCGCAGCGCATCGATCATGTCGTTCGATTGCTGCTCGGCGTTGAGATAGGGGTGATAGGGCAAACGCGACGCATCGTAGCCCGCGTAGTTGGAGGTAACAACAATCCAGCCCTGAGCGGCGTACATCGCCGCCACCAGACCGGCTTCGCCATTAGCGGGGCTTGCAATGTTGTAACCCTTCTCAACCGTCGTGCCGTGGCTGTACAGCAGAACAGGCCGCGCGCCGGAGCAGGCGGGGTCGGTGCCAGTGGGCACCATGATGCCACCGGTCGCGTTGGTGACTTCGCCCGCGCCACCGACGGTGTTGTACTCCATGTAGTGGAAGTTGATGCCGCATTTCGGCGTACCGGCAAGCGACAGCAAGCCGCGCCCGCTGGCCGACGCCGACAGCGCCGCGTTGAAGTCAGCCGCCGTGGGGAAGCTGGCAAGCACCACAGGCGGGTTGGCAACCAGGGTGCCGCGCGCGGTGGTCAGGTCGATAGCCGGGCCTGTGGCAACGTCGCCACCGCCGCCGCTACATGCGGTAAGCACGGCTGCGGCCAGCGCGGGCAGCGCAAGCGAGCGCAGTGTTTGAATGGACTTCATGAGTACCTCCTTATTAAATCAATTGTCGCCCCCGCGCCCGGTATTTCGTCGGGACGGTCGAGAGCCTTTCCACACGCGATGTTAGGCGTTTGTCCTGACGCCTGCCAGTAGCAAATTCAACGCCATCAGCCGGGAAAGCGCAATTGTTGCGTTTCTGGCGGGGGATTTTTAGTTGGCGGCGTTTAGAACGAGACGGGACTGAGTGCGGCTGTTGTGACTACTGTCTGGACGTACAAACGGTTGCTTACGTAGACGTGCTGACGGTTCACAACGCCGCGCATTAACCGCATGCAAATTTGATTGCACTGTACGCAATGCAATCGACGAATACAATTCAACCGCGACAGAATGTAAAGGAGCAATCCATGGCCAGTCTTACCATCCGCAACATCGACGAACAGGTCAAATCCCGGTTGCGTGTTAACGCGGCGATCAAAGGCGTGTCGATGGAAGAAGAGGTGCGTCAGGTGCTCACGCGCGCCGTGCTCGCGCCAGCGAATGATGCGAACGCACGAGGTCTTGCGACCCTCATTCGCGAACGCATAAACGCCTCTGGCGCTGCCCCCGGCTTTGATCTCGAAATCGCCCCACGTGAGCCCGCACGCGAGCCGCCGTCATTTGTGGAGTCGCCTCGGCGCACGCGTACCCGCACGAAATGAAAATTCTCGACACCAACGTGGTGTCAGAACTCATTCGCCCGCATGCCGATAAAAACGTCGTCGCTTGGGTCGACGCGCAACCGCTCGCCGAATTGTTCGTTACTGCGATCACCGAGGCCGAGCTTCGCTATGGCGTAGCGACGATGCCTAATGGGAAACGCAAAAAGGCGCTCGAAGCCGACGTACACGCCATCCTGCAACAAGAATTCGCCGGGCG
>JANXNO010000240.1 GCA_025354075.1 Burkholderiales bacterium
CGCCATGACCCTGCAACCCGATGGCAAGGTGCTCGTGGCCGGGACTTGCTCCAACGGCGCGAACACTGCATTCTGCGTCGCGCGCTACCTCGCCAACGGTACGCTGGACACCACCTGGAACGGCACCGGCACCGTCATTCAGCCTATCGTCAGCCGCGACAATTCCGCCGCTGCCGTCGCCCTGCAACCCGATGGCAGGGTGCTCCTGGCTGGGTATTGCGGCACCGGCACCGGCAACGCCTTCTGCGCTGCGCGGTTCCTGCCCAACGGCACGCTCGACTCCTCCTGGAACGGCACCGGCACCGTCATCGGTAGCTCCGGTGTTGCCACCGCCATGACCCTGCAACCCGATGGCAAGGTGCTCGTAGCCGGGACTTGCTCTAACGGCACCGACGGCGACTTCTGCGCCGCGCGCTACCTGCCCAATGGCACGCTCGACACCTCCTGGAACGGCACTGGCAAAGTCATCACCCCCATCGGTAACAGCTACGATTTCGCCACCGCCATAGCCCTGCAATCCGATGGCAAGGTGCTCGTGGCTGGGTATTGCTACAACGGCCCCACCATTGACTTTTGCACCGCGCGCTTTCTACCCAACGGCACGCTCGACACCTCGTGGAACGGCACCGGCAAAGTCATCACGCCTATCGGTATTGGCGACGATTACGCAAGCGCCATGACCCTGCAACCCGATGGCAACGTGCTCGTGGCTGGGTCTTGCTCCAACGGTACCAACAGTGACTTCTGCACCGCGCGCTTTCTACCCAACGGTACGCTCGACACCTCTTGGACAGGCACCGGCAAAGTCATCACGCCTATCGGTAGTGGCGGCGATTACGCAAGCGTCATGACCCTGCAACCCGATGGCAAGGTACTGCTAGCCGGGACTTGCTACAACGGCACCAACAGGGACTTCTGCACCGCGCGCTTTCTATCCAACGGCACACTCGACACCGCCTGGAAGGGCACTGGCAGCGTCGTCACCGCGATCGGTAGTAGCGACGATTTCGCCACCGCCATCACCCTGCAACCCGACGGCAAGGTACTCGTAGCTGGGTATTGCTCGAATGGCACCAACTATGACTTCTGCGTCGCACGCTATGACGGCGGGCCGTTTGGTTATCAAAACTGCAAGCCTGATATCGATGGTGACGGGTCGTTCCTGGCCACCACCGACGCGCTCATCAACATGCGCATCGCCCTCGGCATCACCGGCCCCGCCGTCGTCAACGGCATCAACTTTCCACCCACTGCCACGCGCAACACCTGGCCGCTGATTCGCGATTACCTGGTGACCCAGTGCGGCATGTCGCTGGTGCAGTAATCCAACTTGCCGCGGAGCTGCCGCGACCTAATTTCCCGCTCAAGCCGCTCAATGTTGGATAGCGCACAGACTGCGCGCGCCGGGATAAGGATCATTCGAAGTGTCGCGCTGCGACATTCAAACAATCGGGGAGCGATCCATGCTCAAGTGCGACACCTTCGAATGCGC
Organism: Burkholderiales bacterium; assembly: GCA_025354075.1. GTDB lineage: Bacteria > Pseudomonadota > Gammaproteobacteria > Burkholderiales > Casimicrobiaceae > Casimicrobium. The sequence continues at coordinate 1,493 of JANXNO010000240.1, forward strand.
AATTCACGCACTAGCGGTCATCTGCGCGCACTCTGGCGTGCATCTCATGGGCCATGGCCTGGAAAGTGGAGCCCGGTTGTTTTGTTGTGAGCATTGCGCGACTCAGGCGGGTGTGACGGAACTCCGTGACCGCTCTTGAGCGCAACGCTTTTTTAAACAAAGAAATGAAGACATAAATATGCAAAAACTTAAAGATCTGATGAGCCGGGATGTCAAGGTGATCAGTCCAGACGCGACAATCAGGGAGGCCGCCCAGCAAATGTTGAGCGGCAATTTCGGAATGCTTCCAGTGGGTGAGAACGATCGCATGATCGGAGCGGTCTCTGATCGTGACATTGCGATCCGCGCCGTGGCAGAGGGCAAGGATGGCAATACCAAAGTGCGGGACGTTATGTCGGCCGGCATTATCTGGTCTTACGAGGACGATTCGGTGGACGATGCCGCTGAGCTCATGTCCAAACATCAGATTCGACGCCTGCCAATCGTCAATACCGACAAGCGTCTGGTCGGCATCGTCGCGCTGGGTGATTTTGCAGTCGTGAGCAGCGACATCAAGACGGCGGGCGAAACCCTCTCAGAGATTTCGAAGCCTTGATGAATCGGTTCGCATTCGGACCTTTGAACGCCTTCTGAGGGGAATAACATGGACACCCGCGACAAACCGTTTGATCCACAGCATCCGAATCCGACGCCTCCGCTGGTCGACGAAGTCGCGCAGCTAAAGCAGAAGGCGCAGGAAAAGGAAGTGGCTGGCCGGCACAAAAACGACGGCCAGAACGACCATCAGGGCAATCGGCGGCAGCCCGGAACACGGTCTGGCAAACACTGATCGTCACGCCACCGGCGGGACGCGCGGAATGCGTCTCGCTTTTAAAATTGCGGGATGCTTAAATTCTCCGACGTCCAGTCCGCCGCGGCCCGCCTCAAGGGTGTCGCGCATCGCACCCCGATCCTCACCAGCACCACGCTAAACCGCATGCTCGGTTGCGAGGTGTTCATGAAGGCCGAAAACTTTCAGCGCATGGGCGCGTTCAAATTTCGCGGGGGTTACAACGCGATCAATGCGTTGACCGATGCTGAGCGCTCGCGTGGCGTGCTTGCGTTTTCGTCGGGCAATCATGCTCAGGCCGTGGCGCTTGCCGCGCAGATCCATGGCTGTAAGGCGGCGATATTGATGCCCGCCGACGCGCCGCAAATGAAGCTTGATGCCACGCGTGGCTATGGTGCCGAAGTCATCACGTACGACCGCTACACCGAGGACCGCTCAGCGCTAGCCAAACGCTACGCGCATGAGCGAAACGCGGTGCTGATCCCGCCATACGACTATTTGCCGGTGATGGCCGGGCAAGGAACGTGCGGGCTGGAGATCGCTGAGGAAGTACCGAATCTCGACGCGCTGATTGTGTGTACCGGCGGCGGCGGATTTCTCTCAGGCTGCACAATTGCGGCTAAAGCCGTGCAATCGAATATTCAAATGTTTGGCGCGGAACCGGAAGCGGGTAACGACGTGCAGCAATCGCTCCGCTCCGGACAAATCGTGTCCATCGACGTGCCCAAAACGATCTGCGACGGGCAGCAGACGCAGGCCGTCGGCCATCACCCGTGGGCGGTGATCCACACTCACGTGACTGACATTCTGACTGCGCCGGACGCAACCGTCGTTGCTGCGATGCGCTTCGCGTTCGAGCGCATGAAAATCGTTCTGGAGCCGTCCGGTGCGTGCGCGCTTGGCTCGCTCATGGCAAACGTCGAACGCTTCAGAGGCAAGCGTGTTGCGGTCACCCTGTCGGGTGGCAATATCGATTTTGAGCGGTTTGCAGAACTGCTGGCAACCACCTAATTAATCTCGCTTTAAATAGAGAATCATTCCAATGAAATACCTGCACACCATGGTTCGCGTCACTGATCTTGACGCCTCGATTGCCTTTTATCGCGACGCGTTAGGCCTCGAACTCGTGACCAAGCGCGAGGTGCCCGCTGGCCGCTTCACGCTCGCGTTTTTGGCGGCTCCGGGAGACCCGAATGCGCAAGTCGAACTGACTTACAACTGGGACCCCGAGGCCTACTCCGGCGGTCGCAATTTCGGCCATTTGGCGTATGCCGTGGACGACATTTACGCAGCGTGCCAACGCCTGCAAGACCATGGCGTCACCGTACTGCGCCCTCCTCGCGATGGACGCATGGCGTTTGTGCGTTCTCCGGACAATATTTCGATTGAGCTGCTGCAGGCTGGCACCGCGCTGCCACCGATGGAGCCGTGGGCCTCGATGCCGAATACGGGCAGCTGGTAGTTGGCGAACCAGTGATCTTGCGATTCAGCTTTATTGTGCAAGCCTTGTTTAATTAGGGTTTACAGTGCTTTTTTACTAAACTCAACTTTAGCTAAAAATGCAGCTTAGCCCCGTGTAAATAGCGCTTTTCGCAACAATGCTGATAGCCAACCATCGGTCGTCTCACCAAGCCAGTCCCGTCTCCGTTAACCGCCGCAAGTGCGCCTCAATGGCCACCACGGTCGTTCGCGTTGCCGTGCCTGAAAACGTGATGCCGCCGAACAGCGCCGCGCCACGAATGCCCAGTTGCCAGCGCGTCAACATCAGGCCATCGGTGGTGGGCGACACCACGCCGTCGCCGTCAATGTCGAGGATCGAGCCGCCCGCGTCGGAGGCCACGGCGTAGAGTTCTATCACGCTGGCGGTGTCTTTGTCGGCAGCGAACAAGATCGTGGTTGAATCGGCGCTTACGGCAAGTGCGCCTTGAACGTAGCCGCCCGCCACGATTAAGCCTGAAATCGCGACCGGTGAGCCAGACGAGCCTGCACCGATAGCAGCACTGAACAGTTCGAATTTGTTGGGCGTGTTCCGCGTGTCCGTCCATAGCACGCGGCGCGAATCGGGAGTGATATCTATACCGGACGCGACAAAACTCGAGGTCGTGCTTGCGGCTCCGAACCTTGAGGCGACGATTACGCCAACCGGTGCGCTGATATCGATGAGCACGGGCGCGGTTGTGGTGGTTGACGTAAGCTTTATGGCACCCAGCGTCGTAAGCGACACATACACGACGCATGTCGAATTGGGGCACAACGCGAACGCGGGCGTGAAGAAGCCTCCGGGCGCAGGATCCGAAATTTTGACAGCCGCGTTTGCCGCGTTCACAGGCGCGCTGTAGAGCTCCAGCACGGTGGCGCTGTCCTTGTTTGCAATAAACACCACGCGCTGCCCGTCTGGCGTGATGTTCAGGCGAGGCGTGGTGTCGCCGCCAGTAATGATGGCGCCCGACAACTTGATTGACGCGCCGACGGCGGTCGCGGAAGCGCTGTAGATTTCCGAGAAACTTGCCGTGTCTTTGGTGGCGCGGTAAACCACCCGCGTGCCGTCTGGCGTCACCCGAAAGGTCGACACACCTTGGCCAAGCACGGTGCCCGAAAGCTTGATCAACCCGGCTGAGCCGTCCAACGAGTTGCTATACAGTTCAAAAACACCATTGGTGTCACGATCAACCAAGAACATCACCCGCGCTGAATTGTTAGTAATCAGGAAATTGCTATCCACGCTTGCTGTAGCGATGGTTGCGCCGGAGAGTTTGGTCGGTGTGCCTCCGGTGTTCAGTACGCTGTAGAGCTCGCTGACATCGTTCGCGTCGCGATCAGCGGTGAACACGACCCGGCTGCTATCGGGGGATATTTGCATCGCGGTCACGGCGCGATTGTTGGCGGGCAGTGTTGACAGATTGATCGCTGCCCCGACGAGTGGCTTGCTGTAGACCTCAATTTGTCCCGTGACGTCACGTGCAGCGCGAAACACAATACGCAGCGAATTTGGGCTCCACTCGAAGTCATTGATCGAACCGGTGCCGACCAGTGGGCCCGACACCGCCACAGGTGTGGCTGCCACGCCGTCGTTGGCCGCCAGAAACAATTGCTGCGACCCGCTCGCGGGCGCGGCGGTCACGTAAGCTACCCAGTTGCCATCCGGGCTCACTTTGAACGAGTTCACGCCAGAGCTGCCCGCTGGAAGGAAGCCCGACAATCTGACCAGCGGTCC